>JAFGOZ010000402.1 GCA_016926235.1 Bacteroidales bacterium
CCGAGTGGCTTAAGGCGCTCGCCTGCTAAGCGAGTGTGGGGCGAAACCTCCACCGAGGGTTCAAATCCCTCTCTCTCCGCCATAAAAAACAATATACAAGAGGTCAGACGATAAACTTCTGGCCTCTTTTTATTTTCTGCTTTGTGAGTTGCTACCCATCTTGCTACCCTTTTGTTTTAGCAGGTGGGTTGAGATTAAACACAAACGTCTATGCATAAAGCCATTTTTATCTAGCTAATTTTATAATTTTTATGCCACTTTCTTTGCTTGCACGAAAAACAATTCTGAATGGAAAGCAGAATTGGACGTGCCAAAGGACACGCCCGAAGGGCGAAGGCCATGGAGGGCCTGAGTCATAGTGGCGCAAAGAAATGCACCCCACGGAGCCGCCCTTAAGGGTTCGTGGACATCCTTGAGAAAATCAGGTCGCAGCTAAACTCGCTTCGCTCAAAATTCTGCAGGATAGCAGAA
The DNA here is from genome assembly GCA_016926235.1 of Bacteroidales bacterium. The sequence continues at coordinate 472 of JAFGOZ010000402.1, forward strand.
TTTGACTGACTTCAGGCAGCCCGGAAGGCGAGGGTCATGGATGACCCGAGTCAAACAAAACCCGCTTTCCCCCGAATTTCTTTGCATTCGTTCGCCGGCCTCAAGGGGGCCCGCTGGGTCAAGAGCCAAGATAGTCAAAGAGGTAACAATAAGGTTTAGAATCAACATGAAGGAAGTGGAGGCTGCAGACTGTATTATTTTGCATCTCACGCTATGCAGTGCTTTTGTTCAATTTTACCTGGAGACTACATAATGATTGTAGTGTTTTAACAGTCGCCTAGATGGCTGGATCTATAATAAGTAAAAGGAGGGTTTTCAGTAACAGGGATAATAAATTTTAGTATTTTTGCCGATAAAATAATATATGAGAGAATATATTGAAAATGAAAACAAGGCCTCGCAAAGGTTGGTATGCTGTTCGGATATATTGGGATTCTCCCGCAAATTCAAAACAATGTCTACTGAACAAAAAGAACAAGAATATTCTAAGATCATCGAAACACTCAAATCCGCATGCCATTATGACAGTGAGCTTGAGTTGAAGCGTTGTAATTATTGCTGGTTTTCAGATACCTTTATTTTATATAGCTACGAATTTTCGTTTGAAAATGATGACAAATTTATCGAAGATACGCTTATTCGTTTTTTTACAAGCGTTAAGGCCCTATTTTTTCGATTTCTATACTGGGGTTTTCCACTTAGAGGAGGAATAGGTTACGGTGAATTTATTGGTAAGCCTACGGAAAATATTTATATTGGCGAAGCATTAATTGATACTTATAAAAAGACTGAAAAGCATGCTTGGGCAGGGATTACACTTCTTCCGGATTTATCTTCAAGAATAAATAAATGTGAAAAAGTTGGAAAATTGTTGACAACGTATAAAGTTCCTATAAATTATAAAAGTCCACAAGAAATGACAGTTATAAATTGGGCATCGGATCGATCTATAGTATCAAAAAGCAATCCTGAAGAGTACATAAAGACTCAATTCAGAAAATACTCCGATCCTATGAGCACAAGAGCGGAGAGTTATTGTGCTAATACGATTTCGTTTTTAAAAGAAAAGATGGGATGATTAGTACAAATTTAAGCATAACAATAAGAGATGACTGTGGCGAAGCCGCGCCTCTGCATTTTGTCATCGAGAAACATATTATATAGGATAAATGGGATCTAATATATGGAACATCAAATATCAAAAAAAGTTTTATTAACTGGTGCAGGTTTTACAAAGAATTTTGGAATGAGCAGGGGAGGAATGAGCAGGGGACGTCCGTGAAATATTGACATCTGATAGTTTTAAATCCCTCCGTAAAAGTAACAATATTAGAAAGAAATATATAGTAATTACGGACTGTTTTCAGAATAGCGATAATGACACGTTAGCTATACTTTTTAACCTGACGATAAGATCAGTGCTAATTTGATTATTTCAATAGAATATGGTACTTGTTTCTCATTGGATTTATATTGATGCTTTAATTCCGCAACAAGAAGACATGATAAATTAAATTGATCTGTGTATTGAATATCTAGATATACTGCATTTTTGCAATATATTAATTTTCGGCTGAGATGGGTTTATGAAAAAAGTATGCGGAACCTGCATCTTTGGAGTTGATAGCAAGGTGGGTAGATCTGGTATTAATGTGTTCTGCGCTTATGATAGCAAATGGCACGCTCATAAGACTGAAGGATGTAGCAAATGGAGAGAGACAAAGCGTGGATTATCTAAGAAAAACAAAATTGATTTAGCCAATAGTTTAAAAGTTGAGGAAGGTGGTAAACGACGGCATTGGGAATTATTAAGGGATTCTAGGGCTAACCGTAAGACATTGGTTATATTGGCAATTCTAGGGGCACTGGTAACTGCAATATTAGCTGTTTTGTAAAATTGATTTCCCAATAAATAGGGTTATTGGGGTTTTAATAAGCGCAATCCGAACAAAGGTATCCAAATGGACGCGGGCTGATGCCTGTTGTTGGTACTCAGGGAAGGAGATCGTGATGAGACATATATTTATCGGTTTACTGTTGCTTCCATTTGTCTATACTAACGCGATATATGCCGATGATGATATATTTCCGCGCCTTTTGGGAGCAAAATGCCTCAAGTGTAGTTTTAAAGAAGGAGTCTCGACAAGTTGGCATGCTGAGGGTGTGGAAATAGAATCAGATCAATGGAAGAGCGAAATAATTTTTGATTCAATAGATATTAAACAGGGCAAGGCTCGCATCGTTGGGAATCAAAGCGCGTCAGATATCATATTAATTGGGTCCCCCTCTGGCATCACCTTTATAGAAAACACAGGCATCGGGAATATGGTTTTCATTACTATATTCCCTTTTTACAGACCCGGGACAGACCATTTCTGTGCTGTTATGTCTCGCCATATGAATCTGATCACCGAAGCGCTACCCTCTCAATATTATGGTACATGTATAGTACGGGAATAGTTTTACAATCCCCAACCACCCAATGCACTGCACCGCTTGTACCTCGCAACTAGTGTCCGCGGTCGTTAGGCATTGAAAAGAGTAAAGTTATGGTGGCTCCTTTAATTATTTTCTAGCACTTCTATCTGAGAGTAGGAGGATCGAAAGATGGAAAAAAATTATGGCCACATGTTCCTGTTATTTGCAATTACCTATCTGATATTCCCTTTATGTGCTTTTCCCTATGTTGGAGATTACAATGAACCTGATAACGTTAATGGCATTAAGTGGGAGACAAGCATTTACGAGCTACAAGACATGGTTCTTTACCAAAGAGAAGGTGATGAAATTTTCTGTCTTAGGAAAAACGATACAATGAAATTTGGTGGGGTAGACGTTACAAGGATATTCTACATATTCAAGAGAAAAAAATTCTCTGGTGCATTGATTATGTTTAAAAATGATAAAAATGCGTCTAGCATTCGCGAACTACTTTATAATTCTTACGGTTATGTCTTTTCAGATGAAGTTGACCCCGGCCAGCAAATTCATTGGATCGGTAATAATGTGAACATAACTTTCACTTATAACAAAGATTCAAAAGATGGTGATATTTTCTATATACACCAAGCAGATGATTTGAGGGCTCAATTCTTCAGATGTCTTGGAATGATGGATTTTGTTAAAAGTGAAAGCATTCTAAATGATGCATTAAAGAAAAATCCTAATGATGTATCGGCTATAGATTTACTCGGAAATCTTCATTTTGCAAAAGGAGATATTAATTTGGCTTTGGAATCATACAATAAGGCTATCTCTATTAATCCCCAATATGCTCATACCTATTTTGACAGGGCTTCTCTTTATCTTAACTTGGAAGACTATAATAAGGCACTAAGGGATCTTCGTAAAGCTGTGCAATTAGATCCTGCATATGCAGAATTCAGAATGGCCTTAGGAGCAGCACTTTTAAACATTAATGAATTAACTGAGGCCCAAGAGCACCTTATGAAAGCAGTTCAACTTGATCCATTATTGACTACGGCGAGATTTTATCTTGGTTTAACGTATTTGAAACTGGATAAGGAGAAGTTAGCGCTTCAGCAACATAGGTGGATACTGGAAAACGATCCAGAAAGTTTTGAAGCACAACAGATAAGGTCTCTCTTCAAGGCATTGCCAAAATAACTTCATGTGCCTGTTTAAGGGCCTAAGTCTAATGCGGCCGACTTGTAAAATCGAGGCTGATTTACCCTGTTGATTTATAGATAACAGCGATAAATCAAACATTTAAAAGGCAGCCTGATAAGTAAAGTTTCTCTACAAAAATCTGCCCGGTTTTATTTTCAAAGATGTTTTGAAAATCGCCCTTTTTTTGTGCCCAATGTCAAGCAATGTCAAGTGCCCGGAAGTGACTTTTAACATTTTTAGGCACTTAGATTTAACACCCCCACTCAGCGCACTAGAAGTGCGTCCAAATCTGCTATCCTGCAGATTTGTGAACCGGGTCATTCAAGACCCTCCCCAAGCAGGGGATGGATCTGGAAAATGACTTTTAAAGCATATCATACGGATCGATATCGATCTTGCGCTTGATGCCGGTGGGTATCTTTACTTTCTCGATCTGATCCACAACCCTGTGAAGTGCTGGCCGGCTTTCTGAAAGCAGGGTGATCTGCCGCCTGTGGCTGCCTCTTAAGAATGATATCGGGGCCGGAACAGGCCCCATTACCTTCACGGAGTTGCTCTTTATCCCG
>JAFGOZ010000403.1 GCA_016926235.1 Bacteroidales bacterium
CTGTTCAACTGCTATGATTTTTCACAGAGTTGTGGAATACACCTGTATTGTATACCTTTTAACAGGCACAGGAAAATTATTCAAACTGCATACCAGGAGAATAATTATTGTACGGCGGTTTCCTTCAACTCGGGAGTGAATCTTCCGTGTACGAAGAAATTCACGCTTGACCGTTGGACGCAATATCGCGGCATAATATTTGTTATTGACCGTACATATTCTTTGTACTATATTTTATGCATGAGAACCACATTAGATCTGCCAGAAAAACTTATTAATGAGGCTAAAAAGGTAACGCATTTGAAAACAAAAACTGATGTTATCATTTACGCATTAGAGACAGTAATTCAATCGATTAAATTGTCCAGGATAAAAGAATTCAAAGGGAAACTCAGGCTCAATATTGACATCGACAATCTAAGGCAAAGATGAATAACGTCCTATTAGACACCTCTGCGTGGATAGATTATTTTGAAGGGGCAAAACATACACCTCAAATTGACTCCCTCCTTGACGACCGTGCTGTATGTATAAACAAGATTATCATTTGTGAACTCTATCCCTTTCTCCATGTAAACAAACAATTTGAATTATTAGATCTTTTGAAGGCTGTTCCTGAAATACCCTTGACTATCGATTGGGATAAAATAATCTCCTACCAAACAACGATCCTAAAAAATAGCATAAAGCGGATTGGTATTCCTGACTTAATCATATTGGATAATGCGATTCAGACCGACATTAGCATTTTAACTCTTGATAAACCATTGCTTCAACTAAAATCAATTATTAAATTTAAAGTAATATAAAGCCGCAATACTGCGTACAAAACAGCGGTTTACCCTCCGCTGGCCCCACAAGGGGGCCGCTGGAGCCTGGCGGGCTGTTGTGCGCAATCTTTGCAACTAAAAAGTAGTTGCAAGACATTCCCTCCTGATGTATATTTATTCTATGAGTAAATTCGAGAAACTTAAACGTAAATTCATAGGTAATCCCAAAACATTTACCCATGATGAATTACGCAGTTTGCTCAAAGGTTTGGGATACGACGAGAAATCTCATGGAAAAACGACGGGGTCGAGTGTGGCTTTTTTTAATACGGTTTCAAAACACATTATCCGACTTCACAAGCCGCATCCCGGGAATGAATTGAAGAGGTATCAGATAGAACAGATCCTCTCGGAATTGACTAATCAGGGGGTTTTAAAATGAAGGACATCTTACTTTACAAAGACTATATAGGATCAGTCCACTTCAGCACTGAAGATGAAATCTTTTACGGTAAAATAGAAGGAATAACAGACCTTGTTTCTTTTGAGGGAAGCACAGTAAAGGAACTGAAAAAGGCATTCATCGGTGCAGTGAATGATTATTTAGAATTTTGTGTTGAATCAGGGAAGGAACCTCTAAAGCCATACAAGGGAAGTTTTAATATCAGAATTAGTCCCGAATTACATAAACAAGCAGTTCTGATCGCCCAAGGAGAAGGGATTTCACTTAACCAACTAATTCAGCAAGCTATTTTGCATGAAATTGAAAAAAAGAAGAAGCTTGCTTCATAGCATCCGCCAGGACTGCGCAAAACGAATAGAAGTCTTGACGCTGCGCTGACAATAAAATGCCGCCTGTGCTTTCAAGTACACAGACGGTTTTTTTTATTTGTTATTAAACATCAAGCAGCTTCATGGTTCGTATTGTCACCCTGAGGAGCCCGACCACTTCAGCGTAGTGATCGGGCGTCTCGAAGGGTCAGCACAGGCGACTTTGTTGAACCCCGCACCAAATCATAGATTTCGAGCAGGACAGGCGGAACCAACACTCTACAAGGAATTTGATAGCAGTTTTCTCTCTCATACTACCCTCTGTGTAATCATAATTTCACAATTTACTTTATCCACGGCCCAATAGCAGTCCGCTGCCAACTTAAATCCACACAAAATAACAGTTATTTCCTCCTCCGTGCACGGCCGGTTATTTACAAGAATCTTTTCTATTTTTAATACTTAATATTACAATAATATTGTTTTCCATGTCGAGTTCATAAAACAATCGAAAGTTTCCAATACTATATCTGTATATATCCGATAAGTCACCTTTAAGCTTTTTTATATTCAATCCGTAAAATGGATTTTCAAATAATTGCGAACAAACATATTTCTTTATTTTTGAATAGAGGTTTTTATTATTTAATAGCTTTAACTGCTTTATGAACGAATCGGTTTCAGCTATTTTAAACTTAATCAATTATTTTATATTTCCCTTTTTTGTAATCTGTTTTTCCTGATCTGATACTTTTTACAAAATCTTTATCTTTCAAAATCTCATGCATCTCTTCATCAGAAACATAAACGTCATTTGTTAAGTATGCTAAAGTCGCATATTCTATAAAATTTGAGATTGTTCTTCTCTCACCGTCAGCCGCTGTTTTAAACAGCTCATATACATTATCTTCAATCCTTACGGTAATTGTTTTAGCCATAATCACCTCCACATACTTATTCAAATATATTCAATATGTCAATACTCCATTTGTTACGAGTTCATCGCCCAACAAATAGAAAACTTGACGCAACGCGGATAAAAAAAGACCGCGACTGAACCATAGTACATACACATGATATCCAGGATTGTCAATTATTTTTGTACACACCGCGTCATGGTTCGGGAACCTCACCACAAATCCTTCGAGTGACTCAGGCCAGGCGATATTATAAAAACGAAACAACACAGGAAGCTATAAGGATTTTGATAACGGTTTTACCTGTCCTGCAAAAACATTTCAGGTACATTCTGCAGATTTTCTGTTCATAATGAAACTGTCAAAACTGGTCAATCAAGGTTGGGAAAGGATTCTTTACAAAATACTATCCAACTGCTATGATTTGGAAAAGCAATTTTTTACGTCGGCTTCCTTCAACAGATAGGCACAATTTGACAAATATTTTATTAAACAGGAGCTCGTAATGTCAATTGATGATCGAATGCTTAAAATCATACAGAAGCGATATAACTATTCTGATGATCATATTGAGTCTTTACGCAAGAATCCCAGAAAATGAAGAAGTCCTGAATAAAAAAAAATAAATTACCTGATAAATCAAACGGCGCCTGACAATATTTTTACCTCCGGCGCGCTCCAAACCACCCATGGTTTCTCGGCTCGGTTTGTTGCACCCGGGGAAATTGACCTGGCTGTAGCAAAATAACTTGTAATAAAGTGTGGAGTGTGTTAATCTTTTTGTCAAGTTCTGCTCCCGGTCAACGCCAGCAAACGGGGAGGCCGTAGTATGTAATTGGTCGTTTATATTTATAAAGGAAATTATACTTATGAAAATTGGAATCATCATTGAAACAAAAGAATATGAAAAAGCCTGGAACGCTTTCAGATTTGCTGTAACTGCTAAAAAAAACAATCATGAAGTCAAAGTATTTCTAATGGGCGAGGCTGTTGAATGTGAAGGACTCACGCATGATAAATATAATGTTGATGAACAACTTCAAGCTTTTATCTCTATTGGTGGGGAAATATTTGCATGTGGTACATGTTTAAAATCAAGACAGAAAGATGGCAGTGATACTTGCCCATTATCAACAATGAATGACTGCCTGAAAGTTGTTGAATGGTCAGACAAGATGATCACTTTTTAAAAATGTGCGACCAACGCACCCAACCAATCTGTCGAATTTATAAAAAATAGAGAATGATATTTTCTTCATTCATAAAAAAACGGCCATGTTGGCAATCTCCTGGAATATTATTTGCAGTCTGCAGTTTGATTCATCAACACAAGAATCCTTCAAGCTCCCCATACTTCGCACTTTTCCCTTTATTATGAAATATAGTAAATAAAAGCCATTATTTTCTAACCTTTGCGCGGCCGGCCACGCAACAGAAATCGATTCAGCTTTTTGTGTGATGTGTGCTCGATTGTTCCGGTTATCAGCTGCTTTTTGAAATTTATTGGAAGCATTATGCCTTGTGAATTGTCTGAATCCTTGAATCGCGGCTTACATCATGCCCCGCATCCGTTGATTTTGACCTCTTGATTGCTGCAGCTGCTTTAACAAATATTCTTGTCATTGGGACAGACAATGAAAAACATTTTTTCAAAATAGCTGATTTAAAAATTCAAAATTGGTCAATAAAACAGGCTGACCCGCGGTTTTATAATACAATTTTTCAGATCGTCAATTTTTTTTACTCAAGCTATAGCAAGATTTTGCTGAAAAAACCACGCATGATATTGATAAAAATATTGATGAGTGCATAATTGAATGCGAGGAGTAATTGTATGGAAATAAAAAAAATACTGGCTAATAAAGATAAATATATGGACTTATTGTTATTGGCTGATGAACAGGAAAGTATGGTTAAAAAATATCTCTACAAAGGTGATTTATTTGCGTTATTTGACAGTGATTTAAAAACGGTTTCTGTAGTAACACAAGAAAATGATGAAATATTTGAAATCAAAAATATAGCAACATATGAGAAATATCAGGGGAAAGGATATGGAAGTATTATGATAAAATATATAATAGAAACCATAAAAAATAAGGGCAAACAATTATTGGTTGGCACAGGAGAAAGTGATAAAATAATTACTTTCTATAAAAGATTCGGGTTTAAATATTCCCATACAATAAAGAATTTTTTTATAGATAATTATGATCATAAAATGTATGAAAATGGAAAACAATTAAAGGATATGATATATTTAAAAATAGATTTTTAAAAGTGCTTGAATATATATTTTAAATAAAAATATTGAGAATTAAGGTCGGAAAAATAATTGAAAAAGGATGCTCCTTCGCCTGGCGAATAGAAGTCTTGACACAGCCTGCACCCAACCAATCTGTAGAATTTATGAAAAAGAGAGATAGATATTTCTTTCTGCACAATAAAACAGCTTTGCTGTTAATGTCCGGATTATTGATACTACCAACAGCATTTTCAATTTTCTTCCCTATTTTGACGAATTGACGGGCAAGAGCAAATTAAGTATGCTGGACCCGTAGAAGATCAATCAAGAAAGAAATATCCTCCGTCCCCAGACAAGGAGACTTTATAACATGAAAACGTATGAAGAGATCAATAACAAAATCAAATCAAAGAAGGCGGTTGTGCTTACCGCTGAAGAAGTAATTGATTATGTTGCGAAAAAAGGACTTGAAACTGCCGCCAAAGAAATAGATGTAGTGACAACTGCCACATTTGGACCAATGTGTTCATCAGGATGTTTTTTGAATTTTGGGCATACAAAACCAAGAATTCGAATCAGTGAAGCATGGCTCGATGATGTACTGGCATACTCAGGTATTGCTGCCGTGGATGTTTACCTGGGCGCGACACAATTGCGTCACAATGATCCCGCCAATCTATATTATCCGGGTGAATTTCGATTTGGCGGTGCGCATGTAATTGAAAAGCTTGTTGCCGGCAAGAAGGTACAACTTTTTGGTCTAAGCTATGGAACTGACTGCTATCCAAGAAGGGAAATTCGCACCTGGTTTACCATAAATGATCTTAATCAGGCCATTATGGTAAATCCAAGAAATTGCTATCAAAATTACAACGTTGCAGTAAATACAAGCGAGAAAACGATTTACACATACCTTGGAAAACTTAAACCGAAGATGAAAAATGCTTGTTATTGCTCCGCCGGACAATTGTCGCCTCTGCTCAATGATCCCTTCTATGAAACCATCGGTGCAGGAACAACGGTATGGCTCGCCGGAGCTCCAGGTGTCGTATACAGTGAAGGCACACAGCACACCGGTGATGTTGAGCGAACTGAAGCCGGAGTCCCGACAGAAGGTGCAGGAACTCTTGCACTAACTGCTGATATGAAAAAAATGAATCCAAAATATGTGCGTGCGGTCAGTATGGTTGGTTACGGAGTTTCGCTCGCTCTTGGCATTGGCATTCCAATCCCAATATTGAATAAGGAAATATTGCACAGAACCACTGTAAAAGACGGGGATATCTATGCACCGATTGTTGATTATTCTTCTGATTATCCCAATTGTACCGGGAAAGTCCTCGGGAAAGTGAGTTATAAAGAATTGAAAACAAATGAAATTAATATTTCCGGAAAAAAAATTGAGGTAGGTGCCTTATCCAGCTATAATACGGCACTTGAAATAGCACACTTATTGAAGGATGAAATAAAAAGAGGCGATTTTCTTCTATCAGAGCCAAGTCGGCGCTTGCCCATGAAAACAAAATTCAAACCTTTATCTATAAAGGAGAGCAGCAGGTATGACTGATATCGATAATTCCGTTGTTACAAAAAAGTATTTTCTTTTTTTTCCAAAATGCGAGACAGAGAAACCAATTGTTTATCACCTTATCAAGGATTATAACTTGATGGTAAATATATTCCGCGCGAAAGTCACTCCGGAAGAGGAGGGATATCTTGTATTGGATCTTTCCGGGACGGTGGACGAACTCGAAAAAGCAATTTTATTTATCAAGACGTTTAATGTCGAAATAAATGAAAACAGTATTGGTGTTCGCAGGGATGAAGAAATATGTACACATTGCACAAACTGCATACCTCATTGCCCTACTGATGCCCTCACAATTATTGATCGAAGCACCATGGAAGTCAGTTTTAATCCTGTAAAATGCATTGAGTGTTTAAACTGTATTAGCAATTGTCCATTTGGAGCTTGTAGCTCGATATTTTAAGAATATAATGCGTAAATATTACCAGTTTGAGTATAAGGCTGCAAAATACAGAATTCACTGCAATCCTTCGTCCCCGATTATTAATGAAATCAGGAAACAAAGAAATCTAATAGAAGAATATATCCGAATATACCCTGAGTTCCAGCATGCTCTTACCCCAATACCATTTCAAAACTCTGCCCCTGAAATAGTAAAAGATATGGTATATGCCGCTGAACAGACAGGTGTTGGCCCAATGGCAGCAGTGGCAGGTGCAATAGCAGAATATGGCGCAAAAGCCGGAATGATGACAGAGGCCAAAAAAAAAGAAGTCATTGTCGAAAATGGTGGCGATATATTTTGCAGCTCCTCCGCCCCTGTCATAGTTGGATTATTTTTGGGGAGCACCAATAAACTTGGAAAACACATTGCTTTAAAAATATCACCGGAACGTACCCCCCTCGCACTCTGCTCTTCTTCAAGTACGATGGGACATTCTCTCAGCTTTGGCAATTGTGACTGTGCTACAATTGCGGCGAAAACCGGTGCAATTGCAGATGCCGCAGCAACCGCTGCATGCAATAAAGTAAAAACAATCAATGACGTACAACCCGTACTTGAATGGGTATCTTCCATCCCTGGAGTAACAGGAGCACTTATTATCATTCAAAATACCATCGGCATTGTTGGAGATTTCCCTGAACTCATCCCTCATGTTGATGCATCATACAAATTAAAAATTACCCGGGATTCATCCTGGGATTCCTTCATCGCTACTGTGATTTAATAAGTATTATATTTTATCCGGTTCTGATCGCCCCGATTATACACAGACTCATAATTTTCAGAGTTTTTAATTAATTCAATGCTGCTATCCGTCACTCAAAATGACCCCAGGTCCGTCAAAGATAATGACCCCCTTGGCCACTTGATTATTATAGACTCAACTTTCTCC
>JAFGOZ010000404.1 GCA_016926235.1 Bacteroidales bacterium
ATTGATTTGTGTAGTGAGTTCTCATAATGGTCAATATGATATTTCTCCTGGCAATTTAAAACTGGCAGACTTTGATGGCAATGGCGACAATGAAGTCTTTTTTTCCATTTTCAGTGGGTTTTCTTTGACGCCGAGAAAACTATACATATATCACCCTGAAAATAAGAATTTAATATCCTCAAGAGATATTGGGGTAAAATATACAGAAATATCGTTTTTTGACCTGAATGGCGATGGAAACCTTGAAATTTTAGCAGGTAGCTACTCATCAGAAAATTATGATACTTTGTCCACCATAGAATTTGGGGACAGAAAAGCAGGGACCTTTATCTACAATTCAGATCTTCAGATCTTATCAGAGCCAATCATATTTGAAGAGAATAAGCCAACTGTAAATCTTTTTCCTTTAGAAAGGAAGAGGGACACCATGGTAATCGCTATAGTAAATGAGACCAAATGTATGAACAATTCACGGATTTTGTTCGTGAATATGTCAATGGATATTTTACATGAGATCTCAGTGCCACAGATGTCGTCACCTGGCTTGTTTAGTTTCCAAGAAAAAGGTCAAACACTCTATTATCTATCTGACGAGTATTCAGTTTTTCTTCTGGATTATTTGAAGTTCAATACCAGCCCGGTTAGACTGAAAGGAGAAATTATTGATATGGTTGATGGATCCAGGGGGATAGGTTCAAAATATTTATTATTCTCAACTCCAAATACAATTGCCTTGGTTAACAGCAAGTTAAGGCTGGCAAGTAATAAAATTGCTGTTCCGGCCAATTTCTCTGTAGTTGAAAAAGTCTTTGATGATTATTCAGGTGATATGCGTTACATTCTGTATAACGACAATTTTAAAAAGTATTACACATTAGGATTTACTTACAGGAAACTATATGATTATCGGTACTTCTTATATCTGGCAACACTTATATTTATCTATTTAGTCATATTTATTATCGGGTCGGAAATCAGGGTAAAGTCGGCGATGCGCAGGTTAATTGAACAAAGATCCAGTATCCTGGAGTTGCAATTAATGCATACACAACTACAGCCCCATTTCACATTTAATATCCTTAATACATTAGGCTCGATGATATACCATGACAATAAGGAAGAAGCTTATACGTACTTACATAAATTCTCATCTCTTTTAAGGATGGTTCTTGAAACAGACGTCGATTTGAAATGGACCTTAAAGGATGAAATCTCTTTCGTTGAACAGTACATAAGTCTTGAGAATGAAAGATTTCAAGGGAAGTATAATTATGAATTTATCATTAATGATAATGTAGAAAGGAATTTTTTGGTTCCTAAAATGATAATGCAGGTGTTTGTCGAGAACGCCCTTTCTCATGGATTAAAGACCAAACAATCAGACTGTTATGTAGTTGTTGCTATTTCTCTGTCAGAATCACATCTGAAGATTGATATTGCAGATAATGGAATTGGACGGAAGAAAGCCTCCAGTCTTAAAGCAAACAGGAAAGGGAAAAGTATTGTATTAATCAATGAATTTATAAATAGTTACAACAGAAATAACAAGAGTAAATTCAGATTAAGAATCTTGGACTATCAACCAGAACAAAGTGAGACAGGGACAAGGGTTGAAATTGATATTCCTTTAGAATTTTGTAAGCATAGGAAATGAAAAACAGTACATTGAAAATTTTAATCGTTGATGATGAGGTTCATGCATCAGCACTACTACAGAGAATACTTGAGAATATGCCTGAGTTCGATATTATTGGAACCGCCAGCTCTGCCAAAGAGGCTAAGACTATTCTTAATATGTCTAATGTTGATGTGATCCTGCTGGATATTGAAATGCCTTCCGAAGATGGTTTTAAACTGATCAATTACCTCCGTTCCAAATCCTATTATCCTGGAATAATAATCATTAGCGGTTTTGAAAAATATGCACTGAAAGCAATTAAGAATTCTGTATTTGATTATCACTTAAAACCTGTTTCAAAAAATGACCTTCTAGCATCACTAAGAAAGTTTAAAAACATGGAACAAAGGTCAAGCAATCAGTCATTGGAACAAATCTCAAAACTTCTTCAGAGTGATAAGAAAAGAATGAAATTGCCGGACAGTGAGGGGTATCAAATAATCGATCCCGCTGAAGTCTTATTTATTGAGGGAGATGGTAATTATTCAGACTTCGTACTTAAAAATGGTAGCACACTATGCATCTCAAAGAATATAGGCTCTATTGAAGATGATCTTCCTGATAATTTTATCAGGGTAAGCCGGAAACATATAGTTAATATTGACCATATTTCAAGGATAAAGAAAAAGAGTGGAAAAATTTTTGCCTCTTTTGAAACAGGTGAAACAGGTCACATTATTAATATATCCAGGGGGTATAAGAGCCTTGTTGAGTTAGAGTTAGCCAGATTATTTCTGTAAAATTCTTCAATCAGTTATTTGTACCCCGGGGTTATAATGAAATCGGCCCTTATTAAGTGGATGTGATTTGATCGCATGATCTACATAAGGATACGTACATGGGGGGTAGTGTTCCAATCAGTGTGTCCGGGGTAGCAGGTCTTCATCGAAGTTTTACATCTTAAAATTACACTTTTCAGCTCAATTTTC
>JAFGOZ010000405.1 GCA_016926235.1 Bacteroidales bacterium
CATGGTGCTTGTTTTCTATTTGCAGGACTGGAGCTAAGGGACGGTGAGCGTAGCGAACACCCCCGCCAGCTCCACAAAGGACTCTAATCCATGCAGTTAGAGTCTTTTTTATGCCCCCTTAATGCGCAGGAATATCAATTGCCCCATAGCATTTTAAAGTAACCTTGATTGAAACATGCTCCACAAAGAATCCGTTTGTTTATTGAATCTCTAAGATATTAAGACGCAAATTCAACAAATCAAGGTACTTTTCTTTCATCATTTTGGATAAGAAACTAATATCAATTAATTCTCGCCATTTGGGAATCGCAGACGATATAGTTACTATAACTTTGTCAACACTTTTAGTTGTTAATTCACACCTTTCTAATCCAAAGTATTTGACAAGCATATTATAAGTTAAATGCTTTTTCCTACCTTGTAATGGTAATGCTATTTCCTCATCAGGTTTCTTATATTCTATAGTAGTATTGAGCAAGTCATAATTTGGCGACAACTTTACTTTTCCATCTTCAGTTATGACAGAAAAGTTTTTAAGATGCTGGTCTTCATTACCAATTAAGTAATTAAATATTACCAGTTTGAACAGAACCAGCTTTTCAATTGCAGGGAAAGTACAGAATCTATCAATTAAACCAACAACCTTTTCCATACTGTAATCATATTTCGTATCCCTACTCAATCCTGCCAATTGTGCAAAGTCTTCAACTGGTATTTTATCATTTTGCCCTCTTCTGTCAAAACGTTTGATGAAATATGTCAAGGTGTTGTCCTTTGACCAGACTAAACCATGAAACGGGATTTCCAATCCTATTGCTTCTGCAAGTTTCATTGTCAGGTCTTCATTCTCTGGCATTTCAACGAAATATTGATGTTGAGGTTTAAGAATGTATCTTCCACCAGCATCAACAATATCGAATTTCCTATCCTTAATATTTAATCTTGCACTCAGTTTAGGATGTATCCCCTGTATTGACATTTTAGAAGCACGGTTAAAAGCTTCTTTCCTCTGTTCTTCTGCCGTATATTCAAGGTCTTTAAGTGAAGTCAATTCAGTTGATAGTAGCTTAAGTCCCGCTTCACTGTAACGACTATCTCCACAAGGATTATATGTTATCGGGCATCGATTCATGGTTCTACTTCTTTTACAGTTACAACACCAACCATATCATCACCTACAGCCATCAACTGTGAAAAATAATCATACTTATCAATTTTATTTAATTTTAATAATCCATCTAATTGAATTCCTTCAGGTAATAATCCTTCAAAAAATGGCGGGAATCTATTGAATTTATAAATCCTATCCTTCGTTGGCATAGTTCTTGACACTTCAAGACCATTGTAACCATCATGGTATTCAAACACGTACTCCTTGCCTTTCACAACTTCAGTTAAAGTTCCGGCTTCCTTTCCCTTTACATATACTTTAGCCTTTTTCATTTTCTGAATTTATCAAATTATCCATTATTGGACTTGTTAATACAATCTTTATATTCAACACTTTAAGGATTTTTTGTAAAGTATCCAGTTGAACGGATTCCTTTCCTTTCTCAATATCGTAAACCACAGTCTTCCCAACTCCTGCAAGCTCAGCTAACTGTATACGGCTTAGTTTGGCTGCCTTACGATGCAACCTTATTACTTCTGCTAATTTCTGAGATTGTTCCATTATTTACCTTTATAGCGGTAAAAATAAGTATTTTCTTTTAAAATAACAAGCAATTAAAATAATTTTACTGTTATAGCAGTAATAAAATGTTATTTGCCATCAAAATTAATTAATTAAGTCTAAATTTACCGCTAAAGCGGCAAAATTGTCAATATATTTATAATTTGTGGATTAATAATTAAGGTAAATTTCGTCGGGTTTTTTCTGAAATGCTAAATTTCAATTACTTACAACATTTGCTAAAAACACAGGTGTAAGAATTGGCTAATTTTCCTGTACCAAAACCACAAAGAACTGACGTGCAAAGCAAATGTACAAAATTGCCACTAAACCATTGTATTCCCAACCCTGAGAATTGAATGTGAATAGAATGCCCCAATTTTGATAAACTACTCATAATCAGCATAAAGAGTATAAGTCATTATAAAAATGTTTAACTTTGTATGAAATTTTAAATAAGATATCATGGATGATCCTAAGCAAAAGAGATTACGAGAATTACGAAGCGATTACCTTCCAATCGTCTGTGCCTTGCTGTCACTCTCAACCTCAACCTTGTGGTTTAGTTTCTTAACATTCCTGCCTTTATTGAATCTAAAGGAATACTGAAACTGAAACCAACTCCTAAAATCAATACTGGTTGTATTGGTTGAAGTATAATCAGCTGTCTCGGTTTCAATTTTCTGGTATTCCATTTCCTTCGAGAACGGAAGCAGCCAGAATAAACCAATGGTGTGGTTCTTTGGCTGCCACTGGGCGCCAAAACCATACAGGGGAATAGTGTACGTCTTTGACTGTGCATTGATATTCACCCCGTTATACTGCAAATAGGCAAATACTGTTGTTTTTTTCTTCTTATCAAGATTGACAAATGCAGTACTAGTAACAGCATATGAGAAATAATCCCTGGCAGGTATTGTAAAGGTTCCCTCAGTATACTTCGAGTAATGACCGTTGAAGATTCTTGCGCTGATATTTATATACCATAACATGGCATTTAAACCACCTCCGTATTCATAACCGCTGAGCAGGTTGAACGGCTTCACAATCGTAGTAATTTCACCATTGATCGGAGAACGGATTGTACTGAAGCGGCTGCTCACCCTGTCGGAGAA
>JAFGOZ010000406.1 GCA_016926235.1 Bacteroidales bacterium
AATATTTTTTTAGTAATATAGTAACACGAATTTTAAATTAATAACACAAAAAATGAAAAAAATAAATATTTTAATTAGCGCAATAATTATTGCAATGTCAATGAACAGCTTTACACAGGGCATAACAAAAGATACTTTAGAATTAAAAGAGGTAGTAGTAACTGGCACAAAAACTAAAAGAGATTTAAAAGAAGTACCCGGGCGAATTTCAGTAATTAACTCAAAAACAATCGAATTATCTCCTGCACAACAGGTTGATGACATTCTGCGCTTTACACCAGGAATTAATATAAACAGAAGCACGGGTATATATAGCCAGAGACCTATGGTAACGCTAAGGGGACTGTCAGGTGATGAACAATCAAGAACACTTGTGCTGATAAACGGTGTGCCAATTAATACTTCTGACGAAGGAGGAGTAAACTGGAACAGGATTAATCAGTATGATGTTGAAAGAATTGAAGTTTTCAAAGGGCCTGGTTCATCTCTTTATGGTAACAATGCCATGGGGGGGGTAATAAATATTATAACCAAAAAACCCACGAAACCACAGGAGGTATATGGAGGCATAAGCTATGGAACGTATAATACATTAAGACAAGATTTGAATGTGAGAATAAGGAATGACAAAGGATATTATGGCTCAATTTCCCAGTATTACCTGAAAAGTGATGGCTATAACAATGTGGTTGACAGTTTAAGAACACCTTACGATATTGCCCGTTCTCTGGAGGAAATTTCTTTATCTGTAAAAGCAGGGAACGATGCGCATAAATGGTTACGCTGGGAATTACAATATGATGTTTTCAGGGACCGCAGGGGTGAAGGGTTTCAGGTTTTGGTTCCAGAAGGAGTATATAGGAATTTTAATACAAATTTGTTTCGGATAAACCTTAGAGGTGGCGATAGCAAAATGCATTATGATTTAAATGCATACTATCAACTTGAAAATTATTATGATGTAAATGAAAAACTTAAATATAAAAAACTACCAATTGAAGAAGTACCAATAAGTGATTCTACATACTCACGCTATGATGTAAATTCATACAGGGAAGATATGGGATTATTATTTAATATTAACAGGCAATTAAAAGAAAACAACACCCTTACAGCAGGTTTTGAATACAAACAGGGCAGCATTAACGGTGGTGATTACTATCAAACACCCCGGGTAATAAAAGATGTTTCAGGAAATGACAGCTTACAGGTTTATGATACTGTTTATAATGCTGGAAAAATAAATACTATAGCAGGTTACATTCAGGATGAATATGCATTTTTTGATAATAAAGTCAGGCTTATACTTGGATTGCGTTTTGACCAGGTAACCTTTGATGATGGCGAATATATGTCCACTGACCCGTGGAATACCATCCCCGAACTCAAAAAACATACATGGGCAGAATTGTCCCCAAGGTTTGGAATGCGGTTTAATTTCATAGAAGAATTAAGCGCGTATATTTCATATTCCCATGGTTTCAGGGCATCCATTCTCGACGATTTAACCCGTACCGGATGGATGTGGGTAGGGCCAAAATATGCCAACCCGGAATTAGGGCCCGAATCACTGGATAATTTTGAATTAGGTGCAGATATATTTCCTGTTAATAACTTAAAAATTTCAGCTTCAGTATTTTATGCAACAGGAAAAGATTTTCTTTATTATATTGCAACCGGCGATAGTTTATACGGAAGAGCTATTTACATTAGGGAGAACGTAACCAACGTTACGCTGCAGGGTTTAGAAGCAGATGTTCAATATGAAATAATTGAAGGTTTAAACATATTAGCCAGCTATACTTTTGCCGATTCAAAAATTAATGAATTTACAGAGCAACCTGAACTTGAAAACAAATACCTGAAATATGTACCAAAACATTCGGCTTCTGCATCTATATTATGGCAAAACAAGTACGTGAATACCAGCTTACGGGTTTATTACAAAGGTGAACAATTTGGCGATGATAAGAATACAACAGTATTAGATCCTTATTTTACATGTGATGTTCAGCTTTCAAAACAAATTAAAGAGAACTATATTATTTCACTGGATGTTCAGGATATATTTGACAATCAACATATGGAAACTATTGATTATTTATCTCCTGGACGATTAATTACAGGTAGGATTGCCATTAAGTTTTAATTATCTTTTTATGAGGAAAAGCATAATATATATTCTTTTATTGATTCAATTAGCATCTTGTATAAATCCATCCCCCAAAAAGAGAGATGGATTTATGGTTAAGGATATGCTGGGCAGGGATGTGGTTATTCCGGATACTGTAAATAAAGTTATTGGTTTACGTGCTGGTGCCCTAAGGTTATTGCTTTATTGTGGCGCGAAGGATATGATTTCGGGCATAGAAGAATCTGAAAGAAGGCCTGGAAGGCCTTACATGGAGGCTTTTCCTGAATTAAGAAAATTACCTGTTATTGGGCCTTCTATGGGCGGCGATGCCGAACTTATCCTGAAAGCCAATCCTGATGTGATTTTTATTTCCTATACTACCATTGCTGATGCAGATGCTCTTCAGGAAAAAACAGGAATTCCGGTTATCGCCATTGAATGTCCGGAATTTGCCATCGAGAAAGAAAAATTATTTAATTCATTTC
>JAFGOZ010000407.1 GCA_016926235.1 Bacteroidales bacterium
ATACTAGATGCGAGGGCATAATCGTCACATATTGAAATATTTGTGCTAACGGCCCGGCAATATGGGGAGGTTGTGTTACCCGACGCATTCCGGCCGAATCACCAATCCTGTTTCTTTAGCAGACGGCTTCTTTCGGTCGGAAAAGGAGGGTATGGCACGTGTTTTTGCAGTCATAGTACAAATTTTATTGAGTACTGGCACGGTCACGATACAATGTTTCTAAGTAACCGGGAGTTGCTCCCGGTGCAGAAATTTGAAAAATGGGCACTGGCGCAGTGTCGCGATATAAAGTTGTCTCGGAACCAGAAATTTGTCAAGGTGCAGGATTTTGATTGCATGCAGCTGTGCGTGTCCGGGTACAACAATCATTACGAATTTGTCTTGGGCTCAGAAGCAAAAGCAAAAACCGTGACAAACAACTTACCCATATTGTCCGTGTTAGCTGTTCGTGTTTATTTTAGAATCCCTTATAAACTTTTCTATCTCATCAGCCACAAATTTCGATCCGATTGAGTTTAAATGAATACCATCTGTAAGTAAAATAAATCCGTTCTTTTTAGATATTGAATCTAGATTCTGAAAAAGTAAGTAGTGTTTAGCTAATGATTTAAACGCCATTTTTGATGGTTCAATGCAATCTTTGCCTTTTCCTTGTATTAATTGATTAAGAAAATTTACTTGTTTTTCAAATACTGGTAGATAATTCACATCTTCAATCTCTGAAATCAGTTTTAACTCGGAATTATACTCTCTCACCATCTTATTCTCTTTTGAATAAAGATTTTCTCCAAGTATGGGTAATGATGCTATTGCGATTTTAGCCTGAGTCTCTCGTTTTAGTTGTTTGACTATTTCAGTAATGTTCTGACAGAAATTAGAAAGAGAAGGATCATGAGGGATCTTTTTTAGCTTTCTAGAGATTCTCGATAGTTTAGGATTTAAAGCTGATAATATGTCATTTGTTCCAACTAACAGTATCACAAAGTCAGGTTTAGTTTTAATTGATTTATTTAATCCTCTAAGAATATTATAAGATTCAAATCCAGCAATTCCATGATTAATAAACTCATATAGTTTGGATTCAAGCGTTTGTTTTAATGTATTAACAAAACTTACACTAATTCGTCCCACAGTTATACTTGCACCTAAAAACAAAATTTTATTCTTTATTCCCATATTGATTGATGTTTTTAAATTGCAATTTATGCGGAAATGCAGGGTACATGACAGCTAACGGCCCGGCAATATGGGGAGGTTGTGTTACCCGGTGCAGCATCCGGGCAGCATCCCGGTACCCCACGCCAGTGGGGCCAGAAATTTATCCCGGTGCAAGACAGGTATGGCGTGCTTTTTGCCGTCTGGGTGCGAATTTGATTGCATGCAGGCGCGGTCGCGGTACAAGTTCTATAGACGGCCGGGAAATAGTCCAGGTAAATGAAGCTCAGAAATGGCACTGGCGCAATTTCGCGATGTAATTTGTCTCGGAGGCAGAAATTAGTCCAGGTGCAGGATTTTAATTGCGAGTAGCTGTGCGTGTCCGGGTTTAACATGGATAACTGATTTATATGGCCAGACGAGGGCTAAATGATTGTCAAAAGTTAAAAGAAAGAAAAAAGTTCGGACCCATACTCAACTTGTGTTTTTTGCTCGGCTGGCGTTTATGTCACTAAGCAAAAAGCATGACAAACAACTTACCTTTATTGTCCGTGTTATGCGTTCGTGTTTTATTAATTGTCATGATATCCTGATGTGAGTCAATGACATTATTTTGAGGATATCTGAAATGTTCATACCGATTCTCTTTGTAATAGGATAATTCTTTTTATGCTCCTTATACATTGGCATATTGCTAATTACCTTAATATTAGTATCCCACTTTTCTATTTCAAAGATATTGTCAATACCCCATTTAAGATATGCAGATTTGTTCATGCCTCCTCTCTTAATTACTTGTTCATTAGAGAGCTTAATCCCTAATTTAGAAGCATGATCAAAAATGATTTCTGATCCCGGAAGATGTTGATGAATGTCGTAAAGTAATTTTCTAACCTCAGACTCCTCAAAATAGTAAAGTACTCCTGCAATAAGTAACATTACCCTATCATTATTTTTAATTTCGTTATACCAATTGGTGTCAAATACTGATTTTGAAATAAATCGTCTCCTTTTAGATTCCTGAAAGAACTTTTTTCTAAGTTCGATGGCATCTGGCAAGTCAAGGTCTATCCAGTTGATCATCCCGTTGTCGATACGATCAAATGTTGTATCAAGTCCACAACCAACATTTACGACAGTGGCATATGGATTTACATTAATAAATTCTTTAATTTTTTTGTCGAAGAAGATACTTCTGGCGATCCAGGACGCACTGGTTAGTTTTCTGATATTATTTGAGATCGTAGTGAAATCATACGGGAGGCTGTCAATAATGGATACCGCTTTATTATCAATAAGAAGAGGATTTTGTTTTTGTGTTTCTACAGCCCTGCCCCATAAAGGAAGCAGCATCGTTTCTTGAACATTACCAAGTTTAATTTCTTTTGAGTCTGTCATATGTTTGAAGGTTAGAATCGTGGACTACATGACGCATAACGGCCCGGCAATATGGGGAGGTTGTGTTACCCGACGCAATTCCGACCGAGCCACAATTTTGGTTTTTTGGCAGAAGGTATCCATCG
>JAFGOZ010000048.1 GCA_016926235.1 Bacteroidales bacterium
CCCGCTTGATTCTTTGCTTCTACAGTCGGTTTACGACAAGCGTAGCAAAATATTCGGACGCGAAATATTTTCAACCTACAACCTCACCTTTGCTCCCAATTACAATATGCCTACCCCGGCAAATTACATTCTTGCTGCCGGTGACGAGGTCATTATCGATGTATGGGGTGCCTCGGAAATGAATCTGACTACCACCATCACACCCGAGGGTAGCATTACCATACCCGGCCTTGGCCTGGTTTATTTGAATGGTTTGTCAGTTGAGCAGGCCGAAGGTAAAATCAGATCTTCGCTGAAGAAAATCATGTCAGGGATTGGCAGTCAAACACAGGTTAAAGTATCGTTGGGACAAATACGCACCATTAAGGTAAACATGGTTGGAGAGGCAACTGTTCCCGGGACTTACTCACTACCCTCACTTGCCACCCTATTCAACGCGCTATATTCAGCCGGAGGTGTTAACGACATTGGCTCATTGCGGGCAATAAAGGTTTACCGTAACAACAAAGAAGCAGGAACACTGGATTTGTACGACTTTTTGCTAAACGGTCGATACGATGCCAACATAAGGCTCGAGGACAATGATATAGTTATTGTACCTACCTATCAGAACCTTGTCACCATCAAAGGAAAAGTAAAACGAAACCGGACTTTTGAAATGACAAAGGACGAAACGCTGGCAGAACTCATCACATATGCGGGTGGAACTACGGGCGATGCGTATACTGAAAATGTGCAGGTAAAAAGAAGAACCGGCAGAATGTTTGATATTCATACTGTAAATGCGGGTGAGTTCGATTCGTTTCTGATGCACGACGGTGACAGTGTTTTTGTCGACAGCATCATTCATGAATACAGTAACAGGCTGACCATAAAAGGTGCCGTTTGGCGGCCGGGCGAATACGAACTCTGTGAAAAAACGGACAGCCTGTCTGAACTCATTGGCATTGCCGAAGGCCTGAAAGGGGACGCCTTTGCCTCGAGAGGTCAGATTACGCGAATGAAGGATGATTACACATACGAAGTTATTCCCTTTTTAACAAGGAATGTTGTATCGGGGGCAATTGATATTGCCCTTAAACGCAATGATGAAATTTATATTCCTTCGATATTTGATTTGCGGGAGGAATATTACCTGATTGTGAAAGGCGAGGTAAACCTCCCCGACACCATTGCCTTCTCGGAGAAAATGAGCATCGAAGACGCCATTATGCAATGCGGCGGATTAAAGGAGTCTGCCTCCGTTGAAAAGATTGAAGTGGCGCGAAGAATACAGGGACAGGCGCAGTATACCCCAAAGACTGCCGAGGTTTTTACTTTCAATATCGACCGGAACCTGGAAATTGCCACTGAAACAGCTGGATTTGTTCTTCAGCCCTTTGACGAAATCATCGTAAGAAGCTCACCCGGATACCAGAAGCAGACTTCTGTCTATGTATATGGCGAAGTGCTCTTTAAAGGCGAATATGTGCTGGCCAGTAACAGTGAACGGTTATCTGACCTGGTGAACAAAGCCGGAGAACTAACCCCTGATGCCTATATACAGGGCGCTATATTGAAAAGAAAATACTCGGAGGAAGAAATTGACAAGATCAAGTCTATGCTGCGAATATCGAGGATAGATGCTGAGAAAAAAATGGACAGTAATATAAAGAATTTAGCAGGTGGCTACCTTAACGATTCCATTGATATTGATTCCATAAAAATCGACCAGTATTACCCGGTTGGCATTGACCTCCAAACAGCACTCAAAAACCCGGAGGGTCCGCAGGATATCATCCTCATGGATGATGACCAGTTGTATATACCCAAGTATAATGGCGTGGTAAAAATATCCGGAGTGGTGCTTTATCCAAACGCGATAACCTATATCAAAGGTAAAAGGCTCAGGGCTTATCTTTCGAAGAGCGGGGGGTATCAGGATGGTGCCCGTAGAAAGCCCTATGTGGTTTATATGAATGGAGATGTTGCTTCAACACAATCTTTTCTGGGCATAAAAACCTATCCGCGAATTGAACCCGGTTGTGAAATTGTGGTTCCCGCCAAACTACCCAAGGAAGATACCAATATGGCAGCTACTATGGCCATGGCCACCACATCGGTTTCACTTGTTTCGGTTATGGCCATGCTGATAAACCTTTTCAGGTAAAATCATCAATCAGGACCTGACCATCAATCATAATCAAAACTTATCATCAGCATCAACCATGGAAGAAAAACCACAAAAAGTCAACCTGGAAATAGACATCAGGAAGCTCATCCATGAACTGTGGATTAACCGGCGCTTATTAATCAGGATTATTGCTCTTGCTCTGGCCATTGGGTTGATAGTTGCACTCAGTATTCCAGGAGAATATACCTGCATAGTAAAAATGGCTCCTGAAAACAATAAATCATCCATGAGCAATGTAATGAGCCTGGCGGCTATAGCAGGCATAAATCTTGGTACAGAGAACACTGACGGAATTAACCTTTCTATTTACCCTGATATAGTTTATAGTATTCCCTTTATTTCCGAATTAATTAAAATGCAGGTTTTGGACACAAAAGCAGATGAGATATCTAATTTATACCAATATTTGGATAAAAAAATTAAAGAGCCCTGGTGGAAAACCATTATCAAATTGCCATTTAAGCTATTGGATTTCATTCGTAATGGCAAAAAGGAAAATAATGATAAGATATTAAATATTTACCATCTCTCCAGACAACAAGACAAGATATTCAAAGCATTGCAGGAAAGAATAATTATCTCAATCGATAAAAAGACCGGAATAATAACTGCCGGAGTCACTATGCAGGATCCGGTTATTGCTGCAACCGTTGCCGATTCGCTTGTAAGCAAGCTTGAGCAGTTTATAATTGACTATCGCACAGACAAAGCCAGACTGGATTTAGCATACGCCACCAGGATGTTTAATGAGGCAAGTCAAAAGTATTATGCTGCTCAGGAGAACTATGCCCAATACTTGGATAAGAATAAAAACATCATTCTTGAATCAGTTAGGATAGAACAGGAAAGGCTCATGCATGAACAATCCCTGGCTTATAGCATTTATTCGACGATTGCCCAACAGGTAGAAACTGCCAGATTAAAGGTACAGGAACAAACTCCTTGTGTAACCATTATCGAACCAGCCAGAATTCCGGTGAGAAAATCAAACGCAAGCAGACTATTGATTCTCTTTATAACCCTCCTTTTAGGAATGTGCTATGGAGTAATAAAAATATCAAGAGACCATGTTACCAGCGCTGAAAACCAATAAGTATCTGGAGTAGCAAGTGATTCCTGCGTCCTTTACTGAATTAAAATAACTGGCCAGCTTGGAGGACTAGACATAAATGGAAAAAGGTTTGAATACGCTTAAAAATCGTGCAAAGCAAAACAGAACGCTTCTAAATAATTTATCATATCTATCTCTGCTGCAATTTTTCAATCTGCTTTTGCCATTGGTAACTTATCCCTATCTGATCCGAGTGTTGGGTAAAGATACATTTGGTTTGGTTATCTTCGCCCAGGCCATAATAGGATATTTATTGATTTTTGTAAGCTTTGGCTTTAATATTTCAGCAACAAAAGAAATAAGTATTCATAGAAATAATAAAGAAAAGCTGAATGAGATTGTTAGCAGCATCCTGATTATTAAAGGCCTTCTATTTCTTCTCTCGCTGATGATATTGCTGGGACTTTTGTTGTTAATACCCATGGCTAAAGGCCATGAATGGCTTTTTTGTCTAACAATGTGGATATGTTTTTACGACTTAATATTCCCAATTTGGTATTTTCAGGGCATTGAACAAATGAAATACATTACATATCTCACCCTGTTGAGCAGACTGGTGTTTTTAGGCTTAATCTTTCTATTGATTCATTCGTCAAATGATTATCTTTTGGTTCCATTGATAAATGGGATCGGTTCTTGTATTGCCGGTACGGTGTCGCTTTTGATTATATTCCGCTTACATGGTTTAGATTTTAAATGGCAACAATTCAATACATTAAAACACTACTTCTCTGAGTCTGTACCTATATTTATCTCTAATTTGTCAAGCAAAATATATGTGAGTACTAATAAAGTTATTGCAGGCACCTTTTTAAGTATGGCAGATGTAGCTTATTATGATCTGGCTGAGAAAATAATTGCAGTTTTTAAAATTCCGCAGAGTATCTTAAGTCAAGCTTTCTTCCCCAGAATAAGTAAAGAAAAGAACCGGTTGTTCATTAAGAAAACCTTAGTTTTATCGCTAATAATTAACATGGTATTGTTCTTAATATTGATAATCTTTTCAAAACACCTGATACTTCTACTTGGTGGCAGTACTATGCTAAATGCCACGCTGGTTGTTAATATTCTGGCAATAACCGTTCCCGTTATTGCAGTAAGTAATGTTTTTGGAATACAATTTCTTATTCCATTTGGTTATAACAAAACTTTCAGCAGGATTATCATTATTTCCGGCTTTCTCTATCTAGTACTTGCATTTATCATTTGGCTCACCACGCAATTTACAATCGTTAATATTTCGGTTATTACTGTCGTAACCGAGCTTTTTGTAACAGCTTATATGTTTTATTACAGCAAAAAATACCAATTATGGAATTAAAGTATGATTTTTTAATTGTTGGTGCAGGTCTTTATGGTTCAGTTTTTGCCCATGAAGTAAGAAAGAAAGGAAAGAGATGCTTGATTATCGATAAACGTGACCACATTGCAGGTAATGTTTTTACAAAGGAAATAGAAGGAATAAAGGTCCACTGTTACGGCGCCCATATTTTTCATACCAGCAACAAGAACATCTGGAATTATGTAAATTCATTCAGCGAATTCAACCGTTATACCAATTCACCCATCGCTAATTATAAAGGGGAACTCTACAACCTACCCTTTAATATGAATACCTTTTACCAGTTATGGAAAGTAAAAACGCCATTGGAAGCAAAAGCCAAAATCGATGAACAAAGAGCAGAATATGCCCACATTATACATCCTAAAAATCTTGAGGAACAAGCACTTGTTTTGGTAGGTAAAGATATTTATGAAAAACTAATTAAGGGTTATACAGAAAAACAATGGGGTAGACCTGCTACAGAAATTCCTGCCTTTATTATTAAAAGACTCCCATTTAGATTTACCTTTGACAACAACTATTTTAATGACACGTTTCAGGGTATACCAATTAACGGCTATACAGAAATGCTACAAAAAATGGTAGACGGAATCAGGATTCAACTCAAAACAGACTATTTCAGGCACAGAGCTGAACTTGATCATATGGCTGATAAAATTGTATTTACAGGGAAAATAGATGAGTTTTTTAATTTTCAATTTGGAAAATTGGAATACCGAAGTCTGCATTTTGAAAATGAACTCCTGGATATCTCAAATTTTCAGGGAAATGCTGTAGTCAATTATACAGATAAAGAAGTGCCTTATACAAGAATTATTGAACACAAACATTTTGAGTATGGGACACAAGACAAAACATTTATAACCAGAGAATATCCGGATGAATTTTCCGGGGATAAAGAGCCTTATTATCCAATCAATGATGATAGAAATCAGCACTTATTAGCCAAGTATAAAGAACTGGCACTTAATTATAAAAATGTAATATTCGGAGGTAGATTAGGTGAGTATAAATATTACGACATGCATCAGGTAATAGAAAATGCTATGATTATGGCAAATAGTTTTTAAATCATGAGAAAATATTATATCAGTAAAAACTATAGTGCAAAGTTCACTGCCTCTTCCAAAGCAAAAATCGACTGTGAGATCATCGCTGAGAAGAATCATTATAAAAACCTTGGACTTAGAAGGAATACATTATCAAATAATCTGCTGGGGCGGTCTTATACTTTAGTTAGTATCATCCTTGGTTTAATCAGGATGCCATTCAGTTCTATGCTTTTACTGCAATATCCAACAAATTTGATAAAGTTTATGTTATTTATTGCCAGGGTAAAGAAAACCAAAACCATAACCATCATTCACGATTTGGATTCCCTGAGAGGCTCACCTGTTGAAAATGAGATATCATTGTTAAGTAAGTCAAGCATTGTAATCGCCCATAATGAAGAGATGATCAACTTTGTGCAAAAAAAGGGGATGAAAAATAAATTGATTTCTTTGGATTTATTTGATTATTTGATGAGCGAACCTAAAGAAGAAATTACCTGCCCGCCTATAAAAAGTGCTATTGAGATTGTATTTGCAGGGAATTTGGCGAAAAGCGCTTTTTTAAAGCATATCGGACAGGTAAAATCTACAATTACCGTATTTAAGCTTTATGGCATTGGTTTTGAGTACATTAAAAATAACTGCCCCAAAAACATAATTTACAAAGGTTTCTATTCTCCTAATGAACTGGTAAAGTTCATCTCCGGAACTTTTGGACTTGTCTGGGATGGCGACAGTATTGAAACTTGCAGTGGAACAGCGGGAAAATACCTTAAATACAACAATCCGCATAAAATGTCACTTTATTTGTTAAGTGGTCTGCCAGTATTGGTTTGGTCACGTTCAGCAAGTGCCCGGTTCGTTTTATCCAATAAGTTAGGTTTTGCAATCGATTCACTGCAGGATATTACCACTCTTGAACAAACCCTTGCGATTGATGAATATCAATTAATGTTGGATAATGTCAGAATTATTCAGAAAAAGATTGCAACAGGCCATTTCCTTACTGAAGCGTTAAGAGTATCTGAAAATACTTTATCCTCATGGAATTAATACCTTTATACATATTAATTTTTGAGGTCATATTGCTAATTTTTGCTGATCATTATCTGTTTCATTCAAGATTGACGCCATCAATCATTCTTATGGTGCCCTATTTATTTGTTGTTTTGATAACCATAATATTCGGAAACAGACTTGAACTTGTTTCGTTCAACTATAGCAGTTTATATATATGGATACTGGGTATCATTCCCTTTTGGATTGGGGGTGTATTCATAAGACTCCTATTCAGAAATCAGCTTCCGCAAAAAGATCCGGTTTCGGAATTGCATTTTCCACAATGGGTTTTTAACATATTTGTTTTTGTTGTTCTTCTTTTGTTTGTTAAGTTTTTGTTAACTGGTAAAAACGGATATGCATTCGGCTCAAAAGAATTTGGTGAAGCCTTCATTGGAAGTGGTATATTTGGTCATCTTTCAAACTTACTTTTTGTAATTTTTCCATATTTTGTAGTTCACAAGAAAAAAACTGTTCTCATATATGTGTTAATGATACTAATTTTAGTTATGGTGCTGTCCTATTGGTCGAAAACTTGGTTTTTATCCATGATTCTGACAGCTTTTCTAATATCCATTTATTTTAAAAGAATCAGGCTATCCCCTTTAACCATAATACTCCCCTTACTTATTGGTATATTATTCTTCGTGTTGTTTTATTCTTTTTCAATTAAAGATAACCTAATGGCTTTTGCTGCCAGGCATTTTATTGACTACCTGACTTCCGGAATTCTTCCTCTTAGTGAATACATGAAATACAATCATTTTACGGAGATCAGTCCACAATATGTCTTCTCACCTTTTATAAATCTCTATCATAGTCTGACAGGAGGCGAATTGGTAGGTGCTCACAGTGAATTGTGGATTACCACCGATGTATTGAGCAATTTCGAAAGTAATGTTTTTACATTCTTTGGTACTATTTATATCTATTCAGGAATATACTACGGTATAATCTTTTCTTTTATTTTAGGCCTAATCAACTATCTTTTGCTTTATCTTACCAAATCCAGAAATTCGTTTTTTATTGCCACTGCATATTTCAACTCTATTGCAGTTTTATCCTGGGGCTGGTTCAACTGCAGTTTTGTTCTGCTACGGTCGTGGGAGATACTTCTGCTTGCATCTTTTATGTATTTTCTTGCTCAACATAACATAAAGATTTCAGGTACTAGAATAACAATTAGCAAACCTTTGGTTTAATAACTTGATATTTCCAACAATGAAAATTTTCATTTTGGCTCCAGGACATTCGCCACATACCAGAAAGTGGATAAAAGGAATAACGGAGCAAAAACACGAGGTTATTTTATATTCCTTTACATCTTATAGCAAGAAGACATATGCCGATATCAATAACTTCACGGGGTATTCACTTGGGTTGGGTAAAGGTATAGGATTTTCAAAAGGCATCATCAAGAAGCTTTGCTATTTCCTTGCGCTGCCTCCTATTAAACTTCTGATTAAAAAACATAAGCCCGATGTTTTACATGCTCATTACCTGTCGAGTTATGGACTTATTGGAGCATTGACAAATTTCAAAAGATATGCAATATCTGTCTGGGGTACAGATATTTTTGAATTTGCGAAAAAAAATACCTTACAAACAAAAATTATCCAGTATGCTTTGAGCAAGGCCCAAGTAGTTTTTTCCACCAGTGAAGTTATGAAATCAGAGATCTCGAAATACACAAATAAGACTGTTCAGGTAATTCCATTTGGGATCGATACTGAACTATTTATGCCTCAGCCCAAGTCCAGTGAAAAAGAAGAATTTGTTATTGGAACTATTAAAGCGCTAAAAGAGGTCTATGGCATCAGCTATCTTATTAAAGCCTTTTCAATATTGGTTAATGAATACAGAATACCTTCATTAAAACTTATTTTGGCAGGTCTGGGACCGGAAAAGGACAATTATATCAAGCTTTCCAGAGAACTAAAAGTAGAAGACAGGATTGTATTTCCCGGTTTTATCGACCCCCGGGATGTCCCTGATGTTCTATCAACCTTTGACATTTTTGTGGCTGTTTCTTTAAGAGAGAGTTTTGGGGTTGCAGTGATTGAAGCCTCTGCATGTGAATTACCTGTCGTTGTATCAAATGTCGATGGATTGCCCGAAGTAGTAATCAATAACGAAACGGGGTTGTTGGTACCTCCGAAAAATCCGAAAGAAACCGCAGATGCATTACAGAGCTTAATAAATGACAGGTCTAAAAGAGTGATGATGGGCAAAAATGGAAGGAAATTCGTTTTAGCCCGTTACAAATTTGATAAAAACCTAATCGATTTACTGGAAGCATACAAAGCTATGCAGAGATAATCCAACAGTTACAGGTAGTTCCTTTTTTCTATCATAAGAAACTGTCAAGCTAAATTTATAATGAAAATACTCTTTCTTACCGACAATTTCCCGCCCGAAGTAAACGCTCCGGCCACCAGAACGTTCGAACATTGCAGCGAATGGGTAAAACATGGCTACGAAGTAACCATAATTACCTGTGCGCCAAACTTTCCCGAAGGAAAAGTTTTTGCAGGCTACAGCAATAAAAGATCTGAAGAAAACCTCAATGGTATAAGGGTGATCAGGGTAAAAACATACATCACTCCCAACGAGGGATTCTCCAAACGTATTCTCGATTACCTTAGCTTTGCCGTAGCTGCCTTTTTTGCCGGTTTATCCATAAATACCGATGTAATAATCGGTACTTCACCGCAGTTCTTTGCTGCTGTCTCCGCCAGGTGGCTTTCATTTTTTAAACATAAACCCTGGGTAATGGAAGTTCGGGACCTCTGGCCCGAGTCAATCGTCTCGGTAGGCGCACTGAAAGAGTCTCCCCTGTTGAACTTCCTGTCGTGGATCGAAAAAAGGCTATATCATTCGGCCCGACTGATCATCACGGTCACGCATACCTTTAAAACAAAAATATCCGCACGTGGAATTGAAGCTTCAAAAATCAAGGTTGTACCCAATGGCGCCAACATAAAACTTTTTGTTCCCCGTGAAAAAAACATGTCCCTGGTAACCCGGCTGGGAATACAGCAAAAGTTCGTTTTTGGCTTTATTGGTACCATGGGAATGGCTCATAAACTCGATTTTATTATCAATGCCGCCAAAAAAATCACTGATCCTTCCATTCACTTCTTATTGATCGGATCGGGCGCAGAACGAAAAAACCTGGAATCACTCATTAAAAAAGAGCAGGTTGGTAATGTTAGCCTTTATGGCCTGATTCCCAAAGAGGAAGTGCCGGAATACTTGTCGGTAATCGACTGCGCTTTGATCAACCTGCGAAAAAGCGATACTTTTAAAACTGTAATCCCTTCGAAAATTTTTGAATGCGCTGCCATGGGTAAGCCAATACTATTGGGAGTGGATGGAGAAGCCCGGGAGATAATTGAACACTATGCAGCAGGTTTGTTTTTCGAACCAGAGGATGAAAACGATTTTCTGCAGAAAGTGCAAATAATGAAGTCAGACAGGCAAAGCTATATGACTATGGTTGAAGGCGGTTTTCGGCTGGCCAGGGAATATGACCGGGTAAACCTGGCCGGGGAAATGATCGGACATATTAAAGACATCTTTTGACTGATTTATGCACCTCAGGGTAAATACATCCGCAATACTTATACTGGCAGTTTTTCTTACCAACCGGCCGGTTATGTCGCAGGCACCTGCTGATACCGTCAGCTTTTTTGCTGAAGCGGGAGTGTTGGCATCCACCGGAAAAACATGCCCATTCTGGCTCTTTTCAAACCGTGCAGGAACAGTCTCACTGCATTCTCCCAGTTTGGGCCTGCGAACGGGTCTTTCAGGAGAAGTAGGTATAACAAGGAATATAAAGTTTTCGTATGGCGCCGACATAAATGTCTATCTGGCAAAAACGAGCCGGATAAATTTCCAACAAATTTATGGGACTCTTAAAATTGGATTCCTCAATCTTAAGGGGGGATTATGGGAAGAAACACATGGTAACCAGGATAGCACGCTAAGCAGCGGTGGCTTATTATGGTCTGGTAATGCCCCCCCCATTCCCAAATTAGGTCTAATCATTCCTGATTATACAGCTGTTCCGCTCACAAAAGGATTTGTAAGGTTCAAAGGTGGAATTTACCATGGTTGGTTA
>JAFGOZ010000408.1 GCA_016926235.1 Bacteroidales bacterium
AGCTCATGAGGCACGACAAAGAAGTGGCGAATAATCCCAGCTGGATCACTCATTTTAAACCGATCTGTTTCTGGTCGGTTTTTTTTAATATAACAACTTCTATGTTTCCATAATAAATTATTTTTCAGCATATTAAGCATATAACTTAAGAGGATGGTATCCTGATTTGGATACTTCATATAGTTCAATAAAAAAAGGGCCATCCCGAAGATGTCCCTTTCAAACAATATTGTTCAGCTTTATTTCATCATCTATGATGCATATACTTTCTTGCGTAATTTGATATTATCATGCAAATCATTTAACAAATTACTGATTGTTTGTATTTGTCCTTCTTCCGGCTCATCCTTAATTTTCTCTGTTTCACTCTTCAGATGATCAAGAATTGATTTTATGGTATTGTCATAACTTAAAGCATCTGCAGAATTATTTGGTGAAATATAACGAAAATCATCTTTAATATTTTGAAATTGCTTCTTGATTTCGTTACATGCTGCTGGCAACTTTACTACTTTAAGTGATAATGCTTCAAAAATTCGTTTTATATCATCAACTCCACCCCTGGTAGCTTCTTGTTGTTGTTCAACGGAATGTGCTGTTTTAACAGTCAGAAAAGCTATTACTGAAGCTGATAACAATAAAAACAAGTCAATAAGCTGAGCTGATACAAGAAATTTATATTTCATATCAGCAAATGTAGATAACAAAATAAGGATTGATACAATGCTGTATATAAATACAATAGAACCAAAGGTAAGTAGAGCCGGTAAAGCTTTAGCATGGTGTTTTGCTTGATTAAGTAAAATATTGAACACAACTGTATTCAATATTACCAGCCAAAGAATAACCCCAAAGTTAAACCAGTTGGTAGGATTTCTCCGCTCGAGAGGCACAATAAAGAAAAACAGAAATACTACAAGAGCGGCACCCAATATTACGAGTGACCAAAGAAGTATACGTGATACCATTTTCGCTTTTTTCACGTCCATATGTATAATTTTTAAAGTTATTCTATTCTGTTGTTGGAGGGGGTGTTGGAGGAGGTGTTTCATTAGTTGGTGGTGGTGGTGGTGGTGGTGCCTGGAAGAATTGAGCAAGTTCAGGCAATGTGTTAGCTGCTGCCCACTGGGCCATACCTTGTTTCCACACCATGGTATCTGGCTTTAAGTTCCCCTGTTGAACTTGTTGTATCAAACCATTCTGATCAAACGGCCCATATTGTTGTCCTCCAACGGCAATAAAAATAGCCAAAGCTCCGGGCATTGGAGGTGGCACTGCCTGTCCGCCTTGTTGCTGTCCGCCTTGCACGCTGGGATTTACCATGTTACCCATCATGTTACCCATCATTCCTCCCATACCAAATCCCATACCTACACCCATACCAGCTCCCATCATATTTCCAGCCATTCCGCCTTCGTTACTGGCAGCTTTATCCATCATGTCAAATGAGCGTTCAGTTTTATAATCGAAGCCCAGGGTTTCCATTTCAAACTTCTTGGCCAGAACTTCTTTAAGCTTTATTACTGCAGGATCATCTTCAGGAACATTAATAGAAGTAACCGTAAAATTAATGATCTTAACACCAAAATCAGCAAATTCCTTTCCTATAGCTTCCTGCAAAAATTCTGAGATTTCATTAAGTTGAGTAGCAATTTCAAGGATATTGATTTTTTCCAGTGTAATTTTCTCAGCAATGGCATCACCAACATTCTTTAAGAGAATACCCTTAAAATAGTTGGATAATGTTTCCCTGTCAAATTGTGGCATGGTTCCAACAAGTTTCACAAGAAATTTCTCCGCATCATCAATTTGTAAACCAAATTGTCCAAATCCCCTAACGGGAACCATTATTTTAAATTCCGGATCGCGAAGCTGTATTGGAGTGGGTGTTCCCCATTTCACATCCAGAGCAATAGCTTTATTCACAAACCAAACCTCCGCGGTAAAAGGATTTTTCCCACCAAACGGTAATCCAAACAATCCTCGTATAATTGGAATGTTTTCCGTTTTTAGTGTATGTTTTCCCGGCCCAAATTTCCCTGCCATCTGGCCTTTGGAAAACAACACTGCTTCCTGCGATTCATTTACTACCAACTGAGTAGCTGTACTTAAGTTATTATGCGGGAACTTCCATGCATACAAATTAGGATCCGCATCCCATTTTACAAAATCAATAATAGCCATTTTCTTATATTTTTTGTTACTTAATTCACTTTGTTATTAAAATTACATAAAATTGTTTTATTAACCAATTATTCATCCACAAATCAAAAAAGATCAGGAGTAATCCTAAAATGTTAAATCTCTGTCATTTTCAAGAAGTATATCTTCCGGGAAAAAATACTTACCGTTCATAACTGCATCAATTGCCTTCTCCAACTCATCTACCACATGATTTTTAAATATGCATCCTTTAAATCCTGCTCCTATCAATTCAGACAAGTAGGCTTTGTCCTGATACATTGTAACAGCAATAAACTTTATTTTAGGATATTTCCAAAGAATACGTTTAGTCGCCTCAATACCATTAAGATAAGGCATTTCTATATCCATAAGGACGAGCTCGGGTACTTTTTCCTTAATTAATTCGAGAGCTTCTTTTCCATCATTGGCAACAGCAACTATTTCAATCTCCTCGTGATTTGTCAAAAGAAATATTAATCCATCTAAAAAAGTCTGATTATCATCCACCAGCATTATTTTCATGGTAATATTATTTTAATTTATTCACTTTTACATTCTTGTGTATTTTACTGCTCATCTCAATATTTACCCTCATTCCTTCCCCTATCTTACTAGTAATTGCAATATTTCCGTTTAATGATGCAACCCGGTTACGGATACTAAACAATCCCATACCTTTAGAATTTCTGTTTATTTTTTCAATATTAAAGCCAATTCCATCATCTCTATATTTAATTTCAATGATATCCTTATTAAGGGATATATGTATAGTAATTTTTTTTGCTTTTGAATGTTTCATGCTATTGTTAACTAACTCCACTATTATTCTGTAAATAGTAATTTCCAGAGTTGGATCAATTCTCTCTTTTATGTTATTATTTAGCTTTATCTTTATAGTATTTAAATGCATAAACTTGTCCAAAAAAGCCCTGATGGCCTCATCCAAACCAAAATTCTGAAGTATATGAGGACTAATGCTGTTTGAAATTTCCTTAATACTCCTAATGGCTTCATCAATCGTCCGCTCCATATTAGTTAATGCAAATTCCCTTCTCTCATCTGAGGTTTCTTCTGTAAGCGAATTGAGATAAATGCCCATAGCAGATAATAATGGACCCAGTCCATCATGAAGGTCTTTAGCAAACCGACTTCTTTCTCTTTCTTCTGTCCGAATTATTGCCTGCATTACTTTTTGCTGAATGGATTTACGTTCTGTCAAATCCCGGATAAGTGTAAGTATAGCCTTTTTCCCTTCAAATTCAATTAATAAACTATTGATCTCAACCGG
The DNA here is from genome assembly GCA_016926235.1 of Bacteroidales bacterium. The sequence goes on from JAFGOZ010000408.1 coordinate 3,473, forward strand.
TAAAGTTTTACTATTCTCGACTATCAATTCCAACTCAAATGGCGGTAACGATTTGCCTTCTTTTAGTAAGAGTAATCTGCTTACTATTCCCGGTTTGTATGCCGGCGGAATAAAATCATATATTCTTTTCCCTATTATAACCTCTTCCTTGGTATTAAGACGGGTCAATATTTCACTATTTGCAGATAGTATGTAATTATTAAAATCACTTACAAGAATACCATCTTTACTGGAGTTAAAGATATTTCTAAACTTCTCTTCACTTTTAATTATTCTTTCTTCAGCAATTTTCCTCTGGGTTATATCCCTTATAACCGTAAGCCGTATTTTTTGCTTACCAAACATTATATCATCACCTCTTACTTCCAAGTAAATAATAGAACCATCCTTTTTTACACCTCTGTGTTCATAGGGTTTTGTATAGTTCTTTCTTCTGTTCTGCTGAACTATCTCCAAATCATGAGAATATATAAGATCTTCAAATTTTAATTGCCGAAACTCCTCAAGTGAATAGCCAAAGATCTCTAACAGACGCTTATTTACATCAATTACTTTACCTTTATAAGTTAACGCAATGCCTTCGAATGTTGCCTCAGCCAGCCTTTTGTATCTCTCCTCACTTTCTTTAAGTGCCTTTTCGGTTCTTTTCTGATCTGTAATATCAATACCAAATGATATAGTGCCAACAATTTCTTTTCCTGAAGTCAATTCACAATTGCTCCAGGATATATATAATTCTTTCCCATTTTTTGTTAATATAGGATTTTCAAATTTAACAGGTAATCCTCTGTTCGTCAAACGATTAAACTCATCCCATACATAAGGATATTTACTCCTTGGTACCAAAACTTCAAACCAGCTTTTACCTAATAAATCCTCTTTATTATATCCTGTAATTATCTCAGCATATGGGTTAAAAATTTGAATCTTACCATTAATATCCAAAGCCACAATTATAACATTGGCTGTATCAATCAAATTATCATTGAACAGCCTTGCTTCTTCCAAAGCTTTTTCTGCCAGTTTACGGGAAGTAATATCATGTGCTGTACCTTGTATGCCCAATTTTTTTCCATCAGCATCTTTATAATATTTTGCGTTAAAACTTAAATAAACCGGATTTCCATCTTTTCTGGTATGCATTGTTTCATATCCGGATATACTACCCTTGGTAGAAAGCAATGAATTAAACAATTTCTTATCCATATCCACTTCCTCAGCAGGCAGAAAATCCGTAAATGGTCTTCCCAGCATTTCGGTTATTGAATATCCATAGATATGTTCACAAGCTTTATTTAAATATACGAACCTCCCTTCATTATCACACTTCCAAATTAAGTCCTGTGCAGTTTCAACAATATCCGAATACATTGCCTCCGCCTCCCGTGCTTTCTTTTCTGCACTTTTTCTATGAGTTACATCACTAAAATAAACAAAAACCCTGCTGCCTTCCTGTGAAATACTAACTTCAATGTTTATTTCTGCTTTATCACGGGTCAATACGGTTATAATTTTAGGTAAAAATGCCTGATCCCTGTTTTGCAATGATTCAATATCTTTCTGCCACATAGCAAAATATTCCTCTCTGTCTTTTTCCAAAAAAACCTTTTCACCCCATTCAATGATTGTTTTAAAATCTTTCAGAGAATAACCAAACATACTTATAAAAGCATCATTGATATATTCAATACTCCCATCCAAACGGCATATACCAATTGCAAGAGGAGCATTTTTAAGACCCCAAATATTTAATTTATTCTCCATTAAAAATCCATATGATTTTGTGATAAAACATTAATAAATTAGGAATTTTTAAGCATAATTCAAAGTAAAAAGGATATAATCTTCTTGCTTGAACTATATAAACTCATATCTATTAAGTGAAAAGATTAATGCTATTTTAAGCTACGAACAATACATTTATTACTATTATAACCCGGAATTTTAGTATCTTTCACGATTTAAAAACCATATAAACAGATGAGACCTTTTAACGTAGCAATTTTAGGATGTGGCACCGTAGGTGGCGGTGTAGCCCGTATTATGAGCGATATGAAGGATGTGCTGTCCGATCGTGCATCATGTGAAATAAATCTTAAAAAAATCGTTGAACTCGACCCTAAAACAGCAACAGAAAGATTTAATCTTCCTTTCGATCTGTTTTGTGGTGGAGGCAAAAAATTAACACCCGAAGAAGCTACAATATATACAAATGATATCCTTGCCTCCGATGATATTGACCTTGTGGTTGAGACCATTGGCGGAAGCAGTGATTTTGTTTATAATCTGGTAATAAATATATGTAAAAACAAAAAGCACCTGGTAACGGCAAATAAAGCCCTGCTTGCTGAACGTGGAAAATCCATTTTTGAATGTGCCACCGAGAATGGAGTTACTGTAGGATACGAAGCAGCTGTATGTGGAGCAATCCCTATTATAAAAGCTATGAAAGAAAGTTTTAGCGGAGATAAAGTACTTTCAGTCTCAGGCATATTGAATGGTACCAGCAACTATATACTGACCATGATGCAAAATGAAGGACTTTCATTTATCGATGCTTTAAAAATGGCACAGGAAAATGGATATGCAGAAGCAGATCCAACTCTTGATATTTCCGGAGGAGATGCCGGTCATAAACTTGCTATTCTCATTCAACTGGCATTTGGTATTGACGTTTCGATGGATCAATTACCCATTAAAGGAATACAACAAATAGATAAGGAAGATATTGAATTTGCTGAAGAGATAGATGCAAAGATAAAGCTGATTTGCTTTGCAAAAAAAATCGATTCAAAAATATACGCCACAGTATGCCCGATGATGGTCAAAAAAGCAAACTTTCTTTCCGGAGTAAATGGAGCTACCAATGCGGTAAGGGTAACCAATAAATACGGTGGCAGGCATATTTTTGTTGGTGCAGGAGCAGGTTCTCTTGAAACAGCTAGTTCTATAGTATCCGATATTGTATTCACAGCCAAGCACCCTTCACAGATTAAAGCCGAAACCTATGAGTCGGATTTGAGCTTTATAGATGCCAAGTTTTTTGAATTTCCATATATCATTACTTTCGAGACCCAGGATGTACCAGGTGTTACTGGCCTTGTCACCACTTCCATCGGAAATCAGAATATAAACATTGATACGGTAAGCCATAACCGTCATAAAACAGATAAAGCTGTTTTCTCTATTGCAACAATGCCTTGTACATTAAACCAGATTATGGCAGCAATTAAGGAGATTCGAAAAAACAAGCCCGATCTGTTAATCAATGAACCAAAAGTAATACCTATACTATATTAATTGCTCTTAGGCTATTTTATTTTTTTTTATTTCTATAAATTTTAGTAAATTTTGGTGAAATCCATTTACTAAAATCTTAGCCTATGGAAACAACATTTTTTGAATGGTCGGATAAATTCAGTGTCGGCATACAAGAGATTGACGACCAACACAAGAAGCTAATAAGTATAATAAATCACCTTTACACTGCTTTTCTCAGAAACTCACTTTGTGAAGAAATAGAGGATATTATGCAAAAATTACTTGATTATGCTGATTATCACTTTACAACCGAAGAAAACTACTTTGAAGAATTCAACTACGAACATAAAAACATTCATATAGAAGCTCACAATAAGTTTATTGAAAGAATAAAGGATATCAAAGAAGATGTTGAGGACACAAATATTAAAATATCCAGCTCCTTAATGAATTTTCTGAGAACCTGGCTGACCAGTCATATTCAGGTTGAGGATCAGAAATATGCATTTTGTTTTAAAAGCCATGGGTTGAAGTAGTGTCTGGAGCTTCTTTAAACGTTTACAGGTATTTTTGGAATATTAGCTATGATTAAGGCCTGTATTGGGTTGTTGGATTGATGGATTTATGGAATAATGGATTGATGGAATATTGGAATAATAGTATTATGAATTATTATTAACTGGGGATGTTCGGAAGTTATGTTCGATCAGTAAATATTGGTTAAATAGTGTCTTATTCCTGAAAAAATACCCCGAATTTTGAATAAAATGGTCATTTTTGGGGCAAAATCCCCTGCCTTCTAAAAATTTACGTTAAGAAAATCCATGTAGTGAAGCGTTAAAAAACCATAGCTGTTTGAGGACGTTAGACACGAGGTACGAGTGGCTATAAGGACGAGTTCTTTGGTTTTAGCGGAATGGAATGGATTTTTAGGAAATTTTTAGGCGGCGGCGGCATTTTTTGGTCACTTTTTTTTGCTGATGAAAAAAAGTGACTACCACCTAATATTCAAATTTTGGCTTACTCCCGAAAATGCCTAACTGAAACAATCAATTATCCAATTATCCATTTAATTTATCCATTTATCCATTTTCCCAACGGTAGGATTGACTTAAAAAATTACCCTGACCAAAATTTGTTCCTCAAATCTCCTCCCTATAAATCCAAAGCATCCAAACTGGGTATAGAAGAAGAAATGGGAAGTGTATCTATGTTTTTAGCTCCTCTTTTAGCTAATTCGTAGCGAATTTTAGCCAATGGCAGATCTTTATTACTGATATCCACCTGGATGTTGAAAACAGTAAAATCTTTCCCCTGTGTCTTAGTTGGCTCATCTGCGAAGAGGTTATTTTTGGATAAAAAGCTCTCTACTTCTCCTTCCATTGTATTAGGAACATTGAAGATTATTAGTACTTTATCTTCTGCATTTATTGATCCATAGAGATTTATTAAAAACATCTTTAATAAGTCCAGCTTATTCTCATCTTTCTTTATCTCAGGGTTTATCCAAATTGATGTTTGTGACTCCATAACAGTATCAATGATACGTAATCCGTAATTCTTAATTGCACTTCCGGTCTGGGTTATCTCAACTCCTATTTCAGCTCCTTTATTCTTAACTTTGGCTTCTGTTTTTCCCCATGTTTCATATACCAGTATCCCTGATTCAATGCGTGATGGTGTTTTATATTTTTGTACCGAAAATTTCTCAAATTTGGACAGCAATCCAATGTTATTAAGTTTTTCCCGCAGCCATTCCAGAGCAAGGTATGGCATTTCTGAAACTACGGTAATTAGTTTTTCACGAGAAGCGACATCTTTAATAAAAGCATCAACATTCGGAAATGCATTATCGTCACAAATTCCTACAATCTTCACATAGCCCCTGTTTAAACCCAGAACTCGTTCTAATCTGATATCAGTGTTATACTCATGTTTCAATTCCAACATCCGTTCCTTTATCCAGTCATCGCCTGCAATGGCTACATCAAGCTCACTCAGGCCAAGCTGTGAGCTAAACTCCTGTGGCCTGCCATCCCAGCCGAACATAAAATTGGCGGTAGTAAATTTGCTGGGTCCACCAGACTCATAACCCGAGGTTTTAAATCCTGCACTTTCTAATAATGAAATCAGGTTACCTCCTCTGTTTGGATTTGCAAGCGAACCTGCCGGCATTCCTATTTTAAGAACTTCAGATGACATATATTGTTTTTTAAAGCTATTAGATCCCAATAGATATCGGGATGACTTTTAGCTATTTATAATTTAATCTATTTGATGATTTCAAGTTTATTGTCAGGTAATATTCTGCGATAATAACAAGATGTGTAAGGCAATCCATCTTCTTTTTTGGCATGGCAGGCACCTTTCCCTTCCGGAGTAACCAAATATATTAATGAATTCTGCTCGCAGTTTATACGAATTTCTTCTACTTTAAGCAAATCACCGGAAGTAAGGCCCTTTTTCCATAATTCATTTCTACTTCTGCTCCAATAGGTAGCATAACCACTTCTGCGTGTTTCCTCAAAGGCATCCCTATTTGCAAAAGCCAGAATTAGTACATCTTTTGTTTTTGCATCCTGTGTTACAACTGGTATTAAGTTCTGACCATCACTCCCAAAATCCAGCATTAAATCATTTGTATACTCCTTACTCATAATCAAATTTTAAAAACGCGACAAAGATATATAAATATGCGGGAATTTTTATGCTTCTAACTATTAGCATTTGGCTATAATTGTTTTTTGCTAATGTGTATTACTCCTTCATCGCTTCAATTTGGTTTTACTAAAAGCCAATGGCTAAAGGCTAATACCAGGAAAAAGTCAAAAAACAAGTTATTAATAAAAAATAATTAAAATAAATTTGATTATTTCGGTAAAAAGTGCGTAATTTGCGACCTGTTTTACAAAAGCATAAAAAACTAAGAAGAAAGATGTCACGTGTTTGTCAAATAACTGGAAAAAAGATGTTGGTGGGTAACAACGTTTCTCACTCGAAGCGTCGCACGAAAAGAGTATTTCTTCCAAACCTTTTTGAAAAGAGGTTTTTCCTGGAAGAAGAAAACAGATGGATAAAACTAAAGGTTTCAGCAGCAGGGATGCGCTTGATCAATAAAAAAGGATTAAAGAAAGCTTTAGAAGAAGCCCAGAAAGAAGGATATATTTGTAAATATTAAAACCATATACCATGGCAAAAAAAGGGAATAGGGTACAGGTTATTTTAGAATGTACTGAGCATAAAGAAAGTGGGATGCCGGGAACTTCAAGGTATATTACAACAAAAAACAGGAAAAATACTCCTGACCGCCTTGAACTGAAAAAATACAATCCCATATTGAAAAAGGTAACCACTCATAGAGAAATTAAATAAAACGTTTGAATTATGGCAAAGAAAGTAGTAGCAACACTGAAGACCGGAGCTGGTAAAACAGTTACAAAATGCATTAAGATGGTGAAATCAAAAAACTCGAATGCATATGAATTCAGAGAAGAAGTAATTCCTAACGAAATGGTAAAAGATTTTTTTGCTGACAAATAGGTCAACGGAGCATAAAAAAATGATTTTAAAAAGCTTTCTTGCCTTAAGAAAGCTTTTTTTTCAATATTAAATTAAATACCTATGGGACTTTTCTCAAGAGAGAAAAAAGAGACACTTAACAAAGGTCTGGAAAAAACAAAAGAAAGTGTACTAAAAAAAATTTCCAGGGCTGTTGTTGGTAAATCTAAAGTTGATGATGAAGTACTAGACAATCTGGAAGAAGTTTTGCTAACATCAGACGTGGGGGTCAATACCACACTGCGAATCATTGAACGAATCGAAAAGAGAGTATCCCAAGATAAATATGTAAACACCGAAGAACTCAATCATATCCTTAAAGATGAGATCGTTGGACTCCTTGCAGAAAACAATACCGAAACCATTGAAGATTTTTCCTTTATTTCACAAAAGAAGCCTTATGTAATAATGGTTGTTGGTGTAAATGGAGTTGGAAAAACAACGACAATAGGAAAACTGGCTCATCAATTTAAATCTGCAGGTAAAAAAGTATATCTCGGCGCTGCTGATACATTCAGGGCTGCAGCCGTTGACCAGCTAACTATTTGGGCTGAAAGAGTAGGGGTGCAAATTGTAAAACAAGGCATGGGATCTGATCCTGCCTCAGTTGCATACGACACATTAACTTCTGCTGTTAAAAATGATGCTGACGTAATTATTGTAGATACTGCAGGACGATTACACAATAAAGTAAACCTAATGAATGAGTTGAGCAAAATCAAAAGAGTTATGCAAAAAGTGATCCCTGATGCTCCTCATGAAATACTCCTTATCCTTGACGGTTCAACGGGTCAAAATGCATTTGAACAGGCCAAAGAGTTTACTAAAGCCACAGAAGTAAATGCACTTGCGCTAACAAAACTGGATGGTACCGCAAAAGGCGGAGTGGTAATAGGTATTTCAGACCAATTCAAGATACCTGTTAAATACATTGGCATAGGTGAAAAAATGGAAGACCTGCAATTATTTAACAAAACAGAATTTGTTGATTCGCTGTTCAACTAATTATCCTATAAAGATTACATGGGTAATTCATTCGAAAAATCCGTAAGCATAATCACCCTTGGGTGCTCTAAAAACACTGTGGACAGCGAGTATATAGCAAGACAATTAGAAGTTAATGGGTATGAAGTATACAATGATCCTGAAAATATTACTTCCACGATTGTTATAGTAAATACCTGTGGTTTTATAAACGATGCAAAAGAGGAGTCCGTAAACACCATTTTAGAATTAATACAGTTTAAGAAAAAAGGATTCATTGAAATACTCATTGTAATGGGCTGTTTATCTCAGCGTTACAGGGAAGAACTAAAAGAAGAAATGCCTGAAGTAGACTACTTCTTTGGTGTATTTGAATTACCAGCTATTATTGAGGCAATAAAAGGTAAGTATAACAAGGAACTTAAAAACTCCCGTAAAATCTCCACACCTTCTCATTATGCTTTTCTGAAAATATCAGAAGGATGTGACCGTACCTGCTCCTTTTGTGCAATTCCTCTTATTAAGGGCAAACATATTTCCAAATCTATCGAAGATCTGAGTGAAGAAACACTTCATCTTACCAAATCAGGAGTAAAAGAAATAATGCTTATTGCACAAGATCTCACCTACTATGGTATTGATGCAACGCGTCGTCAACAACTGCCTAACCTGATAAAAAAACTTACTGAAATAGAGGAGCTTCAATGGCTTCGTATGCATTATATCTATCCCCTTAGTTTCCCTCTTGACATTCTAAGGTTGATGAAGAGCAATGAAAAAATTTGTAAATACCTTGACATTCCATTTCAGCATATAAATGATAAAATATTGAAAGACATGCGCAGGGCTATAAACAAGCAGCAAAGCATGAAATTGATAGAAACCATACGTAAGGAAGTTCCGGATGCCGCCTTGCGCACTACATTAATGGTAGGCTTCCCCGGTGAAGGAGAAAAGGAATATAACGAATTAGTCGATTTTGTAAGGGAAGTAAAATTCGACAGGCTGGGTGTATTCACTTATTCAGAAGAAGAAGGCACCAGTGCCGCAAGAAACACCAGGGATAATATACCTGAAAAAGTAAAGCAGCAAAGGATGGAAGAAATCATGGCCATTCAACAAGAGATTTCGCTTGAGCATAATAAAAATAAAATTGGTAAGGCTTATAAAACCATTATCGATCGACTTGAAGGTGAATACTATGTCGGGCGTACCGAACTTGACTCCCCAGAAGTGGATAACGAGGTTCTTATTCAATCGGAAACAGACCTTACCATTGGCGACTTCTACAATATTGAGATAACCGATGCCGGGGAGTATGATATTTTAGGGCAATTAGTGTGAATTAGATTTGAGCTGTTGGCTGTTGGCCATTAGCATATCCCTGCTAAAAATTATTCGGAGGTGCTTATAAAACTAGTGTCATGTCAGGTATGAACTTGCTATAAATTCATCCGATGACTCTGAGGTCAACTGCAAAAATAAAGAAATAACTAAAAAGTCATCGGATGAATAATAGGTAACATTTTAGTATTGACATGACACTAGTCTTCTTTACTTTTTTTTATTCTGAATATCGAACAAGGATTTAAGAGCCGATCCGTCAGCTGACGAAGAGCTCACCGAAGGTAATTTCGAAGCAGTTGGAAATTGACAGGTCAGGAAGGGCATTATGGCCTGTGCATATTGTCTGAAGCATTATGTTTATGTTTTATTTATGAAGGAATTATAGCCTGCAGCCTAACCTCCAATAATTTGTCTCACCTTATGTAAAATTTTAAAAAACCAATCTGTTTTTTTTCAAATAATACTATTTTTGTTAGCAATACGTTATTTATAACCGAAAAAGTAAACTTATGGGAAAGCGAATTAAGAAAAAAAGGCAGCTTCCAAAAAATATGAAAGTACAAGAAGCTGAACAACGCACCAGGTTTTTCAAAAATATTCACAGGTTGTTAAAACTATATGGTTGCGAAGATTTGTTCCATCAATTTGATGAAACCGAGAAGGACTTTTTATTTAAAGCCCGTTTACAATATCCTAAACTTAAACCTGCTCCAGGGCATCATGTAAGTGTAAAACTGTTACGGGCAATGAAAGATACTTTATATTATCAGTTTAATGAAACAAAAGTTGATGTAAAACCTAATGGGGCGTCTATATCTTTAATGGAATATTATACCTTACAGTGTTCATTATATGTATTATATTATTGGCTTAAAGAAAAGGAAGAACCCGAAAAATATAAAAAGGCTGATATTTTGAGTGAATATATTGATTTTGAAGAACTGGCTGAGAGAGCTGATAAAAAAGGCTCTTATAAAACTTTTGTCGTGATATTGGTTTTTAGTGAATTTGAAGATCATTTATATTGGGTAAATGTAAAATATGATTCCTGCCCATCTGACAAAATTGTTCATTGCTTATCTCTTGAAGTACATGCCACAAAACCTGAGGTCATTTCATATACAATTGATGGGAATAAACGCCCCCTGTACCGCGTTGGATGGGCATATTCAAACGAGGGTGTGTACTGGTCTTCAATTAAGCCTGATGTTTTGCAGATGAAAGGTCATTGTTCAGAAATACCTCTTCCAGTGTATATACAAGCACATGCAATACGCCGTTTGGAAGAGAGAATAGATTGCCTTTGTTCACCATTCCTTCAATTTCAATTATATGATTCGCTTAAAAATCCTGTTTTTATAAATTTTGAAGGACGCATGCTTATTGAGTATCAAATAAATGATATTAAATATGGCTACCTTCTGGTTGAATATTTTGAAGGTTTTGTATTGGTAAAGACATTTTTGTTTTTAACCAACAATGGCACGCCAGAAGGGAGGAAGTTACATGAAATAAGCGGGTTAAATAAGCTGGATAAGCAATATTGGGCTATTGATAAACTAAGTACTTTTTTCACCCCTGATTTTGTAAATAATGAAAACCTAAAAGCCCTTTTTGCTGAAGCAGGATGCGAAAAGTTGTTTGAGCCCCTGAATATTAATTTTGAGCTAAAAGAATCAGCAGGTGTGGCTGATAAAATATTGCAGTTTATTGAAAAGGCAAAGATAAACCATCCCTGCCAGGAAGTGGAAGGATAGGTTTGTTTCCGTGCATAGTCTTATGAAAAATCACCCAAAACGTACTACCAGCCCCGTTTATTGTCCCTATTTTTTATTAACAAATTAATACAGTAAGTAAATAATTCATTTTAAAATAATTATCTATTTTAACAGGTATTATTTTGTTGAAAAATAGCAGCCAGCTAACAATACAAGGTTGCACTGAAATATTTTTCGCATTAACATTACACCCGTCCTGCCGGGATAAATAATATAACACGAATGTTAAATTTAATAATTAAAGTAAAATGGCTAGATTACTAAACTCAAACGATTCGGCAAGCCGTTGTTTAAACAGTGTAAGAAGACATCAACGCTTAACGAGACAAGTAGTAAATGATGACGGGCTCATCAATCAAGTGCAAACAGAGTACAACACCTTAATTGAAAAGGTACAACTTGCAGACGAAATGGAGATAGTGCGTGAAAATGCATATGACGACCTCCTGCTATCTGACCGTAACCTGGACGATACCCTGCGTACGGTATTTGAAAAATGTAAGCAGTACGACCGCTACCATGTAAGCGAACGGGTATTGATTTCCATCTTTCCCGAGGAAACTTTTGGGGACATAATACGCTTGCCCTATGCCAAGGAAGTGCTGGAAGTGGAAAAAACAGCTGTGCGCATTGAAAGCCTTGGCGCTAACCATGCCTTAGCAGGCCTTGCAAAAGAAATACGTTCAAAGGCCAAAATATGCAAGAGCGCCATCATGGCAGTAGACAATGCCATACGGGAAAAAAAGATGGCCGAGGCCGATGTGGAAATTGCCAAGGAAGCACTTATACGCAAGTATGAGGGCAATTACCTGGATGCCCGCAAGAAATATGGGCGTACCACGGCTGACAAGCTCTTTCCCCGTTATTATACAAACAAAAGTATACAGGAAATTGAAGAGAATACAGTGGACGCAGCATAACCTGCATACAAAAAACCCAACAAACATCATCCGGCAGGACTAATGATGGGGTGAAAGCCGGCCAATAAACTATTTGGCCGGCTTTTCATTGATAAAAAGCGCTCCATAAAAAATATGGACCCCTACTCACCGGTGAAAAGCACCCGATAAAGTAGTATGAAACCCTTTTCACCAATGAAAAGCACCCAGGAAAATTGTGTGGGCCCCTTTTCACCAATGAAAAGTACTCCAGAAAATTGTGTGGCCCCTTTACACCGATAAAAAGCACTCAGGAAAATGGGATGGACCCTTTTGCACCGATGAAAAGTATATCAGACAGTTTTATGGACCACTTTTTACGCATGAAACATGCGATTTTTTTTTTTAAAGAAGTGCCATACAAAACAATAACCTCAAACCTCACCATTAGCGCACTCGAGGCTGTCTAAAAAGGTAAATTTTACGCATAGTAGGTCGCTAATTTGAAAAACGCAAAATGCGCAAAGTGCAATATAACAGCAATTTAAACTTTGTGTCTTTTGCGAAAATCTTAGCATTCTTTGCGTGAAGCCTTCATTTTAGACAGCCTCCCGGGGGGTGAGTAACGTATCACCAGGCCCCACAACCCGTCTACAAACAACAAAACTTTCGTCTTCCGTCTTCGGTCTCCTTTTAGAATATCCAACAAGGATTTAAGAACCGATCAGTCAGCTGACGGAGAGCTCACCGGAAGGTAATCTCCAGGTGGGCAGTAATTGACATAAAATCCATATTTCATAACCCTATTAGCTAAAAGCTAATGGCTAATAGCTAATTTTTCCTACTTTTACATCTTTAAAAATTAAAACACATGCTGGCAGACATTATTATCATTGGGGACGAGATACTTATTGGACAGATAGTAAATACCAATGCTGCCTGGATCGGACAAAAGCTGACGGAGCTGGGATTTAAAATCAGGCAGTCAACCTCAATATCCGATCAGGAGGATGCAATAATGAATATGCTTTTTGATTCCGGTAAAAATGCAAAACTGGTAGTAATAACCGGAGGGATTGGCCCAACCAAAGATGATAAGACAAAAGCGACTCTTGCAAAATATTTTAATACAACCCTCAAACCGGATGAAGGCACGCTTCGCCGTATTGAAGCTTTTGTTGCTGTGCGCGGAGGAAAAATGAATCCCTTAAATGAAGCACAAGCCATGGTTCCTGCCAATTGTGAAGTAATTCCAAATTACCAGGGCACGGCATCAGGTATGTGGTTTGAAAAAAAGGGAACGGTGTTCATCTCCATGCCTGGCGTACCCTTTGAGATGAAACTGATGATGGAAGAAACTATCCTACCCAGGCTGAAAGACTATTTCAAATTATCATCCTTAATAAATAAAACCCTTCTTATACAGGGTATCCCGGAGGCACAACTGGCAATAACACTTGAAAAATGGGAAAACAGCCTCCCTCCTGCCCTTCAGGTAGCATATTTACCTTCACCCGGTTATATAAGACTAAGGATTGGCGGAATAAACGAAAATATAACACAACTTGAGAACCAGATAAGGGCTGAAATAAAAAAGCTATACGATCTTATCCCACACTATATTTTAAGTGAAACTTTTGAGCTGGTAGATGAACTATTGGGGAACCTTTTGCGGAGTAAAAAAGCAACTGTAGCCACAGCCGAAAGCTGCACGGGAGGAAATATTGCCAAAATGATTACCTCGGTTAGCGGTAGTTCGGAGTATTTTAAGGGCTCTGTTATCGCCTATTCTAACGAAATAAAAGAGAAATTGCTTGGTGTTAAATCATCAGATATCTTAAAATATGGCGCCGTTAGCCAGGCTGTGGTGGAACAAATGGCAAAGGGTGTAAGGGAACTCATGCAAACCGGTTATGCCATCGCCACCTCTGGCATTGCAGGGCCTACAGGTGGTACAGATGAAAAACCTGTTGGCACCACATGGATTGCCGTTGCTTCAAAAGATGCAGTTATATCAGAAAAATACCTCCTCGGCAACCTCCGCGAAACCAACATCCAAAAAGCCAGTGTAAATGGGATATGTATGTTGATAAGAATAATTAATGATTTAGAGATTTAGAGATTTAGAGATTTAGAGATTGGAAGATTTATTGATTTCGTGATTTTACCGTTTTCATCCATTATTCGTTATACATTATACATTATACATTATTCTCCTCCTTATTGCCTAAGCCAACAAATTTGTCTATTTTTGCACTTCAAAATTCTCCAAAAATGATAACTGAACTAGCAAAAGCAGCCAAGAAGGCTTCCATTTTTTTAGCAGCCGAAACCGCTGAAGTTAAGAACAGAGCGTTGCTAAATATTGCTGAGTCCCTTAAAAAAAGGGCCAACGAAATAATTACTGCCAACAATACAGACCTGAAGGAAAGTGAAAAGAACCAGCTGGCAGCTCCCCTCTTAAAAAGGTTGAAGTTTGATGAAAAAAAGATTGATGGAGTTATTGATGGCATCCATAGTCTAGTTGGCCTTCCTGAACCGGTTGGCATTTCATTAGCTGCTACTGAGCTTGACAATGGACTTGAACTATATAAAATCAGTTGTCCTATTGGTGTAATTGGTGTTATTTTTGAATCGCGGCCTGATGCCCTGGTCCAAATATCCACACTCTGCTTAAAAAGTGGTAATTCCGTGATTCTTAAAGGGGGTAGCGAAGCTAAAAACACCAACAGGATTTTGGCTGAAATCATTGCTGATGCTACCCATAATACAGGAATAGCAAATGGCTGGATACAATTACTTGAAACCCGCTCTGATGTAAACGAAATGCTTAAAGCAGATGAGTATATTGACCTTGTTATCCCCCGCGGGTCCAATGAATTTGTAAAATACATTATGGATAATTCCAATATCCCTGTATTGGGACATGCCGATGGTATTTGTCACGTATATATCGATGAAGATGCCAATGTGAATTTAGCATTAGACGTGACAGTGGACTCGAAATGTCAATATGTGGCAGTATGTAATGCAACCGAAACTTTACTCGTACATGAAAAAATTGCACCGAAAGTTCTTCCGGAACTAGCAACAAAACTGGCCCTATACAACACAGAGATACGCGGATGTGAAAAAACGCAAAAAATAATTACGGCCATCCCTGCTACTGAAGAAGACTGGAGAACCGAATACCTGGATTATATCATCTCAATAAAAGTGGTTTCAGATATTGACGAAGCCATTTCGCATATAAACACATATGGATCGGGACATACAGATGCAATTATTACTACAAATAAGGATAAAGCGCGCAAGTTTATGGATATTGTTGACAGTGGTAATGTATTCTGGAATTGCAGCACCCGCTTTAGCGATGGCTTCCGCTATGGACTGGGCGCAGAAGTAGGAATAAGTACTAATAAAATACATGCCCGTGGCCCGGTAGGTCTCGAAGGCCTGCTTATTTACAAATGGAAGCTGATAGGAAGCGGTCAAACCGTAGCTGAATATGGTTCTGGTAAAAGCTTTACGCATAAAGCATTGAATAAAAAGTTCCCATTGTAAACTAGCTGTGAGCCATTGGCTATTTGAATCAAGGAGTCAGGATACAGGAGTCTGGAGTCAGGATGGCTACTACTGCCACTGCCGCTCCTCAACCTCAGTCTTAATCGTTCTTCATTATCCATTATCCATTATACATTATCCATTATCCATTATACATTATACATTAAATATTAGGGGTTTTCTATTTATAAACTGTCTTTACAATAAGAAAATAACTACAATAAAATAATGTAATATAAATCATCGTTATTCATACATTATTCATATTAAAGCTAATTGCAATATCTAATATTTTTAGTTATATTTACTATAGAGCAAAACGGAAGTAATAGATAAAAGCACTCAAGTAGAATGGAACATATTGAAATAATAAGCGAGTACAGGGAAATTCCAAAGGTATTTAAAACTTTTGTCAGTGAATCTTTTTTCAGCCATTGCATAATATGTAACAAACACCTATTGCACGAAGGAAGTCAATACCTGATTGAAAAAGCTGTAAAGGATCATTTTGTGGAATTTGAATATGCCATTTGCCTCGACTGTACTGAAAAGTTGCGTGAAACATTATCAACTGAATCCCGGCAAAGAGTTGATGAGTATTTTCAGTCCAGGATTGACTTACAACAAAGGCGTCAGAAACTTTTGAAAGAAAAGGGCACCAATATTGACGAGTGGCTTTCAAGTTGTATTTTTACCGGAGAACATGTAAATAACATCAGGGAATATCAAATATATGCACATTGTGATGGGAAAGACCTGCTTTTTACCTACATGCCTTATATGATAAGCGAAAAAGCCCTTGAAGAGATGCAGGGATTACTTTCCAAGAAGACAAAAGAAGAATTGGACGGATTTGTAGACCGGAATTTTGGGTTGCCACCCGAATGGAAAGAAGCCTTAAAAAAGAAAGACCTTATCCTGGTATAGGGAAGGTCTTCAATAGTATCAAATACAATATTGTTTTCATGAAAAATTATACTACTTCCATTTCGTAACCGTCATTTTTAAGGTTTTCGGCTACATTATTAGCATAATTCACATCAAAATAAACCTTGGGCTTATGCCTGGCAAATACAGGATATCTTCCCACACTATCTTCCTGGTTCAGATAATTATATCCAACAAGATACAAATCTGTTCCAGACAACCTAACCTTATAAACCGGACGATGCTTGCAGATATCAAGCACTTCAATAAGTTCGTAACGGGTTATTTCAGGCTCACTTTTTAGTTTTACAGCTTTAACAACTTCATCACTAAAAGGTTCCTTTGTAAAATATAGGTTAAAGTTTTTCACAAAACACGACAGTAATACAGACTCATCCTGCACTACAGCCGGTTTTTCGGGATTACCTACCAGTCTAACATTCACACCATTTGAGGTAAACACAGTTACCAGGCGCTTATTTCTCCGGGCAACCATTTCCTCCAATGTCTCATTTTTTCGCATCACGGCTCTTAAGAATTTAATAGTTATATTTAGCAAATATATACTTCCTTCTCTAGAAAGTAAAAAAAATCTTCAATAAATTAGATAAAAATTGTTAATCTAAAATTTGCACTTACGTAGTAAAATACATTTTGTTACATAAATACAACTATTTAGCAAAAAAAATGTTCAAGTTCATTTTTCTCTTTTAACTTTTTTTAAAAAACTTCCTGCAAATTGTTAATATTTGTAAAGTTAGTAATAATTAATCACATAGCTAAAACAAAGTGATATCTGGCTTATATCAATTCTACCTTGACAATATGGTAACAATAATTTAGCAAATACTTAATCATCCGGCTTCAATATTCTAATAATAAGATTAAATTTGCAACCGAATTACCTGGTCCCGTAGTTCAATGGATAGAATGTCAGATTCCGGTTCTGAAGGTTGTGGGTTCGAGTCCCGCCGGGATCACTTAATCAGAGTGAGAGCGAGAACTCTCACTCTGATTCTCAAACCTCACTCTCAAACTCGCTCTACACAAGTGATAATTATTGCTACTAACTTACCTTATCCCATCAACCATTCAATGAAGTTCCCTCAATTTTAAACATATTTTCCATAGTACCGGCGAGAGCGAGAACTCTCACCCTGATTCTCCTTTTTCACTCTTAACCTTATTTGTTCATTAGAATAAATCAGATATCCCCTGCTACCACTACATTGTTAGAAATCTTCTTCGATTACATAAATGTTTCTTTGGACATATTTTGAAAAAATTGCAGATTATCAAATAATTATGCCTACATTTAGAAATTAGATAAGTTAGCTGAATTACCAATTTAAACCGATGCCATGAAAGAGGATTTGAAGTTCTATTTGTATGAGATGCCCAACTCATGGATATTTATTGATGAATTAAGAAATAAATATAATATTTCCTATGTAGTTCAATTAGAAGATAATTGCATAGTGATAATAAAAAACGATAAATCATCAAAGAAAAAGACTGATTTATTGCAAGCTGCTGAAAAGTATGAGAATATTAAATTCTGGACAAAACTTCAATTAGATAAATTCATTCAGGTGGAGAGAAAGAAAAAGTTACATATGGAAAATTAACCTCTCACCCTGATTCTTCAGTCTCTTCTTCCAACAGAATGGGTCTTAAACTTCTGCACAAACCAAGGACACTTGTTACTAAAACCTCTATTCTACCTGCAAACTATACTTTAGAAGTCCTTCCCCTCCATTATATCAGAAAGAGTCTGTAAAATGTTGGCACTAATTTTGCCCTTATCTGAGTATGGATATCAACGTTAAAACAAAATATATCATGAAAAAAATCAATATCCTGCTAATCTTACTCATACCAGGCTTATGTGTAACTACATTTCAAAGCTGTGAACCTTATGTTGATGAAAACGATACCAATTCTTGTTACGATTGTGATGGTTGTAAAGAGGTTTGCGACTGTTACGATACGTCTGAGGGCGACTACTATTGCGATTGTTTCTGGGATTGCGGGTGTGATGATAATACAGAAGGCAGGAGAGCATATAAGCCAAACATATATATTTATCCGGAGGAAAATATAGAATTATCCGTATCTATATCCTTCCCGCAAGGAGGAGATATTATTGAATCAATACCCGAATATGGTAATGGCTGGAATGTTTATGTGGATACAAATGGAATAATAGACAATGCCTATACCTTTCTGTTTTATGAAAGTATACAACCCGATATCTGGCAACGTTATTCAGGCTGGACAATAAAACAAACGGATATGGAATGTTTCTTTTCTGAGAACTTAGAAGCATACGGATTTAGGGGACAAGAAATCGATGATTTTATTGAGTACTGGATTCCCCGCCTGAATGATTATGAATATTATTGTATCTTTCCCCAAACATCCGAATTGATCAAAACAGTAATTAATATTGAGTTCTCAAACCAGCCTGACAATCTGTTAAGGTTATTTTATGTTATTGAAGGATACTACGATTTGCCAATGAAGGAGCTTGATGAACCAATTATAGATACCCGTTTTAACAGGGATGGTTATTTTGTGGTTGAGTGGGGTGTGGTTCTGGATTAGATTTTAATCAGGTTGGATTCCGAATAATTGTTTTGGATAATTCATAATTATTGCCAAATAATTCATAACTTACATAGTAGTATCTATTACGTGATTCATTACATTTTAACATTTAAAACAAAAAGATCATGAAAAAAGTAATACTTTTTACAGCATGCATTTTAGCATATGCAACAGTATCGGCCCAAAGTTTGTACATCAACGGAAGCAGGGTAGGTGAGATTGAGACCGATGGCGACATCTACCTAAGTGGATCAAGAGTAGGAGAAATTGAAGATGATGGAGATGTATACGTTAACGGTTCACGCAAAGGTGAAATTGAAAGTGACGGAGACATTTATATGGACGGCAGCAAAGTTGGCGAAGTGGAAAGCGATGGCGATGTATATAAAGGCGGGAGCAAAATTGGAGAAGTGGAAAGTGACGGGGATATATACTACAATGGAAGCAGAATAGGCGAATGCAGCGGTGTAAGTCCTCAATGGGTAGCAGCTGTGGTGTTCTTTTTCTTTGCGGATGAGTTGCCTTATGATAAGTGATGGTTAAAATAAGTTCACCCTTCATCCGCTTCGACGGACTATAGGGGTGGAATTATCACGAACCAAAATTCCGAATCTTATAATTAAACGAGAACATTACAAATCGCTGTAAAACATTGCTTTTTACGTCTTCTACATAGGCATCCGTCACATTGCGGCTTATGCTTTTATTTTGCGCCAGCACGTCGAAAACCGCAACTTTTATCTCTCCCAGCTGATTCTTAAATACCTTTTTGCCAACTTCCATATTCAAAAGAAAAATAGCTTCATCCTCTTTTTCATCTGTCCAGTAATAATATTGGCTTCCGGCAGTAGTACGAAATGTTATGCCCTTCCAAAAAATTATAGCAAGGTCAGTGGTTATCTTGTGATTAAAAAATGAGCTGCTCTCCTCCCCTTGTAAAGAGCTCCTGGCATCATTATAGCTGATATAGGAAGACAAGGTAAAATCAATCTTTTCACTTATGTTGCTCGACAAACCTAAACCTGTGCCATAGGTATTATTTTTTGAATAACTTAATACATAATTTATCATGCCCGGTGTTTGGGTGAAAGAATAACTCGCACTTATGTTAAAATTACTTTTTATCCCTTTAACAGGAAGACCATAGGTAGTCTGAAGTCTTATGTTCCGGTAATTATCCAGATTAACCGGCTGTTTGAATTGTCCTCCCCGCTGCAATATAATATCATTATAAATCAGGGTATCAGCAGATGCAAACCATGTACTGTTACCAATGTAGTTATTTGCAAATCGTATACTCCCCATAACAAAAAATACGGTGGCTTTTTCCTTATTGGTTGCCCTGTATCTTAAAGATATATTGTGTTCGTAGAGAGGCTTTAAATCAGGATTACCGGACTCCAGCTGCAGAGGGTTTGAATTATCAATGGTGTTTTGGAGTTGCTCTACGCCAGGGGCTCTTGATCGGGTTCTGTAATTAATATTCAGGTTTTTTGTTTTGGAAATATTATACTTAAACCTAAAATTAGGCAATAGAGAATTAAAAGGCTGGTCTAATATATATTCTTGCGGAAATTCCTGCTCACTATGCAAATAAGCTCTCTCATAATCGAGGCCTAAATTCAGGTTTATTTTATCCTTCCTGTATCGGTAACCACTCCCGAATTCCTGGGTATAATAGCTGCTGGTAAATACATTCGACAGGCTTGTGTCAAAAAGCTGGTAACCATTACTTAAATAATCGTAGTTGTATGCCTTACGGTCACTGTTCTCATAGGTTATTGTATTATCGACATTGAACATTAACTGGCTGTTTTCGCCTATAGGTTCAGTATACACAACTCTCCCGGACAAAGTGTTGCTGTTACTTCTGGAATCGTTAAACTGGTTCAGGGAGTCGGAAGCAGGGGCCTTTTCACTATCTATACTTTCTGACATCATGTATCTGCCAATTTTTTGTGGACGCATAGAGGTATTCACGTTCAGAGAAATGGTCCTGCCACGCTTCTGAAACCTGTGGCTGAACATAATCTGATTAGAAATACTGAACCCCGTCCTGTCGTTAGCACTATTGCTTAAGTTACTGCTCAATAGCGTATCCCCCGACCAGCTGTTTCCTACCCTGTTACTTTCCGATTGATTTAACTGAAAACTTAATCTGGGCATGATCATTAGCCTGTTGTACTCATTCATATTGTATTCGAGCCTGAAATTAAACCTGTGGTTGTAGTTTGTGCTATTGGAATTTGTATTTTCAGTATATATCTGATTTTGTAATACCGATTCTGTAAAGTATTCCTGATACCTCTCCTCATCCCTTTTGTTTTCTGAGGTGTTAAAAAAGTAACTTCCGCTTACATTTACTTTTTCACTCCATTTGTCGGAATAGTTAAATCCCACAGCAGTAGTCCTTGAAATACCTGCCTGCTGGCCAACCATAAAATCCTGGCCAGACATTCCGGGACCACCAAATCCTCCATCACGGCCTCCGGATCTGCCACCCGGTCTGCCGACAGAACGGCCACCACCCCTGCCACCTGAACTACTTGTGATTCCCAGTAAGTCCTCTGTTGAGAAGTTTTGGATATTTATATTATTGCTTTGCCCAATCAATGATATTCTTCGGTCTTCATTGAAATAGTTAATGTTAGATCCTAGTTGATATTTATCCGGAAGCCCTCCGCCAAAATATAATTTTCCAAATTGACCGTTTTTGGTCTCTGTGCGGGTAATGATGTCCATTACTTTTACTGTTTCTCCATCACTAAAACCGCTAAACTGGGCCTGTTCGCTCTCCTCATCATACACTTTGATATTCTGTATCACTTCAGCGGGCAGACTCTTCAATGCCAGCGTAGGATCCTGGTCAAAGAATGGTTTCCCGTCCACATACACCTTCTTCACATCCTCCCCTTCTGCCTGTACCTTTCCGTCCTGCAATACTATACCCGGCATTTTCTTTACCAGGTCTTCGGCATCGGCATCAGGATTGGTTTTATATGCATCAGCATTATATTCCATGGTATCTCCCTTTACTGTGGCAATTGGAATTTTACCTTCCACTACCACTTCATCCAATGGATTTTCACTTACTTTTAAATGAAGCGTACCAAAGCTGAAAGAATTTTGAATGTTTTTTATGTCTGAAAGATACGTTTCGTATCCAATAAAGCTGATTTGTAAAACATATTCGCCAGCTTTTATACCTTTAAACGCGAACATGCCCGATTCATCTGATATAGTAGCATATGTCTCGTTTCCTTTCAACAAAACATTGGCACCTGTTAATACTGAGTTATTTTCCTGATCCTGTACTTTACCCGTAACATTAATTTGCTGGGCATGTACTGTAGAACCAATCCATAAGATTAAAAACAAATGGTGTAAACTTAAGCGGCCCGCAATCATTGTAACCGGCATTTTATAACCACTGTATCTGCTTCCAATCATTGCCTTTGCATTTTACCAGGAATTAATTGAAAATAATTTCTGTACTAAATATAGATTTAAAAAATACCATTGGAAAATAAAATCTATAAAATGGCAAAAGGCATCGATGAAAAGAGTTGAAACGCCCAAATTGGATACGGGGACGATGTTGGGAAGCTCAAATTGGGCATCCCCATAGTAAAATAATTCAAAAAACTTGACATATTAACAAATCCTATTGTATATTTGAAAAAGTTAAATACTTATTAGTAATTATTCATATTTCCAAATTTATATCATGAAACCCCAATCTTACAGACATCACTTCATTTTTAGCCTGGTATTTAGCTTTCTCCTGATCACTTCTCTATGGTCGCAACAGGGACAGAAAGGTTATCTGCATACCAATTCCACGTATGGTTTTGAGATTAATTTTCCGTATATGCCTTCAGAAGCTCCCGTTAATGAGGCAATTGAGGTTGTATCAAAGGTGCAAGGAACTAATGAATTGGAATACCGGATTGCTGCTGGCAGAACAATAAAAAGCCTGGAAACAATTATGGAGCATATAACCGATATTTCTAAAGTAATAGATGATGAGCTAACAAGAAGAGACTTTAAGGATGGTGATGTAGAGATTGTAGAAATTACTGTCAGTAATACCGGAATATTTAAAATTCAACGTATTATGAAGATTAAGGGAGTCGTTTATTATATTAGTGTGAAAAGCAATACAAACATGCCTGATAAGTCGTTATACACTCCCTTCTTTTACAGCTTTAAAGCAAAAGATGGTTTTCAGTTTAGCAGATCCTCTGATCTTACGGAAAATGACATGCTCTATAATCTTCCAGAACAAACCGATGAAACACCCACTATGGCAGAGGTTCAAGAGAAACCCACAAAGAAACAAGACAAAGAAATAGATGATGCAATTGAAGGAAGGGTTGAGCAAGTAGGAGAAAATTTCGGAAAAAACATTGGAGAAAAATATTCAAAATTCAAGGGTAGCTTCGTGGATAATATTGAAGGTAAAAATACACGCGAGGTAAATACAAACGAGGAGAAACCACCTCCTGATAAACCAATACAGGTGAAGGAGGTCGAGAATACGAATGCTCCTGCCAGTAGGGTTGACGAAAATATTCCGTTAACGGGTAATCAAAAAAACTATACCTACGCTTTGATTATTGGAAATGAAGATTACCAGTCGTACCAGATGGGATTGAGTAATGAAGTAAATGTAGCTTATGCTGCAAATGATGCCAAAATATTTAAGGCCTATTGCGAAAAAACTCTGGGTGTACCGGAAAAGAATATTATGCTCCTCATCGATGCCCGTGCCATAGACATGCACAGAGCCGTGGATAAGTTGAGCTTGCTGGCCAAGAATGCTCAGGGAAAGGCAGAAATCATCTTTTACTTTGCCGGACATGGGCTGCCTGATGAAACCACCCAGGAACCCCACCTGATACCTGTAGATGTAAGTGGCAAGGACCTGAAGTTTGCCATACCATTAAAAGACCTGTACACTAAGCTCAATGAATATCAAACAAAGAGAGTGACCGTTTTTCTGGATGCCTGCTTTAGCGGTGGTGCACGCTCCCAGGGACTGGTAGAAGCGCGAGCGGTAAAAGTAAAACCCAAGGAAAGCCAACCGGAAGGTAATATGGTTGTGTTCTCTGCCAGCAGTGGCGAGCAGTCTTCCCTACCCTATAAAGACCAGCAGCATGGTATCTTTACATACTACCTGCTTAAGAAGCTACAGGAAACTAAAGGTGATATTAATTACGGCGAACTGGCAGATTACCTGACTGAAGAGGTAAGTATCAACTCCCTGCTAATAAATGATAAAGAACAAAACCCCCAGGTAAATGTGAGCCCTGCCATACAGGAAATATGGAAAGCCTTTGAGATGAAATAAGAGGGAAACCGGAAGCCAAAGGATTGCCAATAAAAAGGAACATCTTTCAATGAAGGTTCATCACATCATTTATCCTTATGCCATTTCAAAGGATTTTTGACAATGTAATCCGATATTTGCCGCAAATGAAACAAAACAACAATAGCACCAGCCTTTACAAGAACGTTTTTTTTTCACATGCAGGTTATATAATAATTTTGTATATTTGATATAACAGAAAAGTTTTTCATCTGTATTCTTTTGTGTCTGATAATATAAAATCCAATACATTATGATATTTATAAATCATTCTATTACAAGCATAATGATTTGCTTGTTTTGTTTTTTTAACCTTACAACTTCCTTAGCAGGAGATCTACTGTCAGATTCCCTGGCTTTGGTAGCTCTATATGATAGTACCAATGGTGATAGCTGGACTAACAATACAGGTTGGAAAACGGCCAATTTAGATACCTGGTATGGTATAACCATTAATAATGGAAGAGTAGAAGTCATTTCACTTAACAATAATAATTTAAATGGCTGTATTCCCCCTGTCATTGGAGATTTAGAAAACCTTAAACAATTATCTTTGGCATTTAATTATCTTATACATGATAGCATTCCCTCCCAACTTGGAAATCTGTCGAATTTACAACAGTTAAATTTATCATACAATATCCTAACTGGCCCTATTCCTCAACAATTAGGAGATTTAACGAATCTTACCCAACTGGAACTTCAAGGTAATGATTTATCTGACAGCATTCCTCCGCAGCTTGGCAACTTATCTCAACTTGTTCGATTGGATTTAGGAGCCAATGATCTTATTGGTAAAATCCCCATAGAACTATCTAACCTGTCAAACCTTGATTTATTGCTGTTATATGCAAACAATCTGGTTGGTTCTATACCTGATAGTCTGTGTAAACTTTCCAAATTGAGGTATCTGGCATTATATCAAAATGACCTGTCAGACAGCATTCCTACATGCCTGGGAAATCTTACAAACCTGGTGAGTCTTAGATTAGGTAGTAATAATCTAACGGGACCTATACCTGAATCCTTCGGCAATTTGACCAAGCTGAAATGGTTTTATGCGGAACAAAATGACTTATCAGGCAAAATTCCATCACAACTTGGAAATTGCACAGCATTAGTTGAGTTAAACTTAGGATACAATAACCTAAGCGATAGTATTCCAGGCCAACTGGGTAATTTGTCCAAGTTGTGGACATTGCACCTTGGGGACAATAATTTGACAGGTCCTATCCCTGATGAATTCGGTAATTTGTCAACATTAAGATTATTATATTTACAAACAAATGAACTAGAAGGTCCTATTCCAGCAGAATTAGCAAATCTTTCGAATGTAACTACCATTAATATTCAAAATAATAAACTGGAAGATTTACCTGACTTGTCAGCTTTGCCAATAACCGAATTTCATTCGAGTTTTAATAAATTCACGTTTGGAGGTTTGGAACCCAATATTCACATCCTTGACAGTTATAATCCCCAGGATAATATTGAGCTTACTGATACACTTTATTTTATTATAGAAGATACGCTATCACTAATTACTCAAACCGATGGTTTATATAATCATTACCAATGGACCAAAGATGGTTTTGATATAAGTGACAATAGCTTGTATTCCGGAACCAATGATTCCATTCTAAAAATAATGAATCCTGCATTAGCCGATACAGGAGCATATTCATGTAAAGTAACAAACGATACGGTCACGGGATTAACACTAGTGAGAAATCCAATATATATATTAGCAACAGTGCAAGTTACCAGCCTGCCTTCCGGCACTCAATGTTCGGATGATTCAATTACAATCGGATACAAATCAGTAAAACTGCTTCCCGGAAATACTTTTACGGTGGAATTATCTGATGCCCTCGGTGATTTCGATGAGGCTGTTGTAATTGCAAGTATTAGCAGTACAGATTCAATAGGTGAGATAAAGGTATATATTCCCGATAGTATTGCAGGAAACCATTATCGGGTACGTATCAATGCTTCCAATCCAGCGTTGACTGGCATCCCAAGTACGAATAATCTGAAATTTCTTAGTTCCGAGTTGTCCACTCCTACCCTGTTACCATTAGAAGATACTAGTATGTGTGATGGTAATAGTATAGTACTAAGTACGAATATAATTGAAGGATTACAGTACATTTGGTTTTTAAATGGTAATCCGATCCCGGATGCTATATCCAACAGTTTTTCAGCAAGTGAAGACGGGACTTATCATGTAAAAGTCTATAATATGTGCAGTACAGACTCACTTCCATCCGACACAGTAGTTATTACTGTTAATCCATTACCAATAATTGTTTTATCATATGATAATATAACACTAACTGCCACGCAGGATGCAGATTATAGTTATACCTGGTATCAGGATGGAGATGAGCTGGATGTTGCAAATACAGAATATCAATATTCACCTGTTGAAAACGGAGATTACGAAGTAATGGTAGTGGATGATAACAGTTGTACCGCAACATCCAATACGCAAACAGTGAGTAATATTGTAGGTATTGAAAATGCCTGTTATGGCATGGATATATATCCAAACCCAACCAATGGTAAGGTTTATATAAGTATAAAAGATAACATAAAAATACAACAACTCACTTTAACGAATATAGCCGGTGAGGTTGTAATTAAAAATGTTTACGGCACAAAAATAAAATCAGGAATGATTGAATTGGATATTCACAACCAAATGCCGGGTATTTACATAGTGTATTTAAGGACAAATAAGGAAACTTTCCAGTTTAAATTAGTGAAGCAATAAAAGATAGTTCAAGAGGCTATATAAAGACTGGCGCGGACTGTTTGCCCTCGTGTAATAGGCGGGGGCATATGTCCGCGCCTAATTTTATTTTATGTTTCCCCAACAATTATTCCCCGCACAATAAAAAATACATTCTTGCAGGTAGATAACCAAAACAGAAATTTTTTGAAGTTAAAGCTTTTTTACTAGCTTTAGCACTTGAAAATTCAAACCTGATAAAAATAATTACATACTATGAATACTCTAACACAAAAAACCATCTGTACTTTCTCAGCCTTACTTATATTCCTGACCTCATTTGCTGCTGACATCCACTACACATACTGGAAGTTTAACAGTTTAACCACTATAGGTGGTATCGCTGTAACTCCTGAAGGTAATCCCACGCTAATTCCTATTAATAACGACACGGCCTATCTGTTTGACGGGACTGGAGACCGGGTTGTGATAAACGATAATCCCCTTATTGGTCTTGATGAATTTACTTTTGAAGTGGTTTTTCGTGTGGACAGAGGGGGTGTTGACGAACAAAAGTTTATTCATATGCAGGCAAGCCCGGATATCAGAATATTGTTCGAGCTGCAATTTTTAAACGACAGCATGTGGTATATGGATAGTTTTATCAAATCAGCCAATGGCGAAAGTATGAACTTCATTGATTCCACACAGCTATTTGCTGCTGACCGCTGGTATCATGCTGCGCTGGTATATAAAAACAATGAGTTTAAACGATATATAAACTACACTACTACTAACACCGGTACCTTAACATGGGTAGCCCCTACCGATGGTTCCATTTCGGTAGGTGCACGTATGAATAGTTTAAACTATATGACAGGCGCAGTACGTGAGATCCGTTTTGCCGATGCAGCTTTAGATAGCACCCAATTTTTATTTTATGGAGAACTGTTAGAGCAACATGAAACCTTTGTTCTTGATAACCTGGTTGAAATTAACGGGCATACTGTTCAAAGCTTTGGAAAACCCGAGGTGGTAGAAACTGAAATAGGTTACGGAATTGATTTTGACGGTACGGAAGACGGGATATATATTCTGACCAATCCCATTGGCAGTACTAAGTATTTTACCATTGAAACGATTATAAAACCTAACGACGTGTATCCAGCAAACGCAGAACCACGGTATCTGCATATTGAAGACGGGGATAACGTTAATCGTCGTATTACAATGGAATTGCGCCTGAACGACTCGTATGAATGGTATTTTGATGGTTACCTGAAGGCTGAATCTGTGAGCATTGGCCTGATGGACGAGACACTCACACACCCTGTTGACGGATGGGAACATTTGGCAATAACCTATGATAATGGGATATTTAAAACCTATGTGAATTATAGTATGGAGATGGATACCAATTGGGGACCTCACTTTTTACCCCTGGGTGATAACACAAAAATGTCGTTAGGTATGCGAATGAACCAGGTAAACTATTTCAATGGCATTATTCAACGAATAAGGGTTACCAAAGCCGTGCTGGATACCAGTGAGTTTATGGCTATTTATGACACCTCCGGAGGCACAGGCAGTTTTAATAGTTTTGCCATGAAGGCAGATCTTCATGTGGATGTTTTCCCAAACCCTGCCAATAGTAATACCCATATACGACTAATGGCAACATCTGCCGGAAATGTAACTATTGCCCTATATAATATTGCCGGTATTAAGGTTGGCGAACTTTATAATGGGTATATTTCAGAAGGGATAACCGAAGCCGGCTTTGATGCCGCTTTGTATCCAAAGGGCATTTACATTTTACAAATACGATACAACCAGCAAATTGAAACGAAGAAGATACTGATACAATAATATGGATAAGGACTAACTATATACTCTCACTGCCCTCTCTAACGACAGGCAGGCATTGTTGCACTGGCAGGTGAACTTATTTTACAATGATCTTGTCTGTATAAACAGCATGGTCTTCTGTTAATATCTGCACAACATAAATTCCGCTTTGCATTGAGCTGCAATTAATACTTTCCCTTATATCTGAATTTGTTTTTTCGCATAGTATTTTGCCGGTTACATCCATTAACCTGATTGTTGAACTATAAGCTAAATCAATATAAAGAACATTCGTTACAGGATTAGGGTATATTAACGGGGAACTATTTTGCAGCCTGACTAATTTTTCGCCATGCGGGATGTCCGGATTATATTCTATTGCCCCGATAGTCGGATGTAACGGATCTCTCACATTCCCAAAATAATCTGTTGTAACAAATGAAATGGAGTTACCAGCCCCAATAGCCGGGGAAGATGATCGCAACACAGCACTTTCTGCAGTTGTACCTGTTGAATCCATCATACAAGGTGGTGCAGGATCAGGGCTGTTTACCTCATAACCATTCGCTGCAAGATTATCATACTGGCTCCAATACCAATCCGTGCCTGAACCTGGTACATCGGTCCATATAAAGGAAGCATTCGGATTTTGAGCAGAATAATTCAGGTTATAATCAAACGTATCCGGTACAGAACCTCCATCGGAAGCACCATCAAACGATTCCACACTGTTACCGGTATAATTACAAAATATATTGTTCATTACCGTTAAATGTCCGCCAGAGGTTGTATAAAACACAAAAGCCCTGGTTTGTAGCCAGCTTTGTGTTTCATCAATCCATCCTCCTGTCATTGTGTTGTTTATGATGTATACATGATCGCCTATGTATTCGAGGTATACCCCGTCTAAAGTAGTGTTTAATATGATGTTGTTGTAAATGTAAATGGAATCATAATGATCTTTAGGTGCAGCCCCTTCATAATTTTGCAGAAAAACAGATTCGCTCGGATGGCCGTTCCCCTCATAACGATCATATATCAGGTTATTACAAATGTGAATATTCCTTACATAGTTATCAGGTGAATGCATCGACATATCCACCCCGGTGGTATGATACCCGTCATGCAGCGTGTTATTACGGACAATGACATCCCGCATTATGGCATCACTTGTATTTGCAACAAGATTTAAAGAAATATTCCTGCGGCCATTATCATGAGCATCATTATTTTCAATGATCATATCACAATAAGCAATGGCAACGCCATACCCCACGGCATCTTCCCTGGATGCAGTATAGGCAAGGTGGCAATTTCGCAGCTGAAACCCGTGTTTTGTAATTTCCGGGTAATTATACATCCCTATACATCTGCTCGCCCAGAATTGCAGATCCAAGCCTTCTATTGTAATATATTCCCCACCAGCCCCATTTCCTAAAGTTATACCCCATGCCAACTGCATTACCTCAAGGGTATCCACATTATTTATGTCACCATCATAATAAACATAAACAGAGTCGTTTTGCCAGTA
Organism: Bacteroidales bacterium; assembly: GCA_016926235.1. The sequence goes on from JAFGOZ010000408.1 coordinate 33,864, forward strand.
ATAGTCGTAATTACTTGATAATTCTGCAAAGGATGTTTGCCTGCTACTCCAATACCTTGTATCGTCGCCACTTATTTTCCATATAATGGAGGCCCTGCTGCTACTGCCGGGTATTCCGTAATACAGATCATAATCAACTAATTCATTGAGCCTGTAAACATTATCATAACCAGGGAGTTTTGTAAAAGAAGTAACAGCTTTGGAACCATATAATTTTGGTTTGGCACCTGTTCCGTAACTTGTTATGGTAATATATGCTGAGCTGGTACCACTTTCTGTTAAGGTCAAAGCCTCAAACCATCTGTCGCCACATCTGAATTTTATTGAATCGCCGGGAGAAAATGTTGTTGAATTGATCTTTGAAATCGTTTTCCATGCCGTGGCAGGGCTTGTGCCATTGGCTGCATCGTTGCCGCTGTTTGATACGTAGTAGCTGGTAGCAGACACGTTAATGCCACAAATAAAAAATAAAATAACAACTATCGTCGAAAAAAATGTTTTTTTCTTATGCATATTTCTCATTATTTAGAATATTATGTTTGTTGAAATATTGTACTGCCAATTTAGCATTTTTCCCCAGATAACCATCCCCTCATTTTGAATAAAAACCCCGACGGGGTAATTTCTCCCTGAAAGTAACGTCATAAAAAAA
>JAFGOZ010000409.1 GCA_016926235.1 Bacteroidales bacterium
ATTGGTTTCGTTGTTTATAAAAAACAAATAGCGATAGCCTAAACCGCTATTGAAGAATTCAGATTGTTTAAGTTTCTCAAATGTTTGAGGTACTGTATTGGCAAGTACTGCCAGTTTTGCGTTATTAATAATGCTATCCTCAGAAGTTTTCCTTGTTACGAGTCCCGACTTTCCGTAGAAAAAACTTGTTAGAAAGGTAAAAATATTCTCTACCGTTTTTGTCCGACTTATATTGTTTTGCAGTTCCTCGAACTCGTCCGCATTTAATAATATTGTATTGTTGCGAGTTCCTGCAAATTTTACTGTAAGTGCTTCAGGACTGAAGTCATTTATTGTAAAGATATGGGGAACAACATTCTTTGTTAGGAACTGTTCAAAGCAAGTGTTATGCTTCTTGTTATATCCTATAACGAAACCTTCTTTATCTTCAAAAGATAGGTCATCTTTGCTATCAGCATATCCTTTACAGGCATTTACAAATTGATTAACCATTTTATCCTGATTATGAAGTTCAATCTGCAAATCCATGATTGGTTGATAGAAGAATTGATTTACATATGATTTGCCAAGGCCACTATTGCCGACAATGGTTACAAACAGATTGCTGTTCGTTGGTCGCTCGTTTCCTACCGCTAATTGTATGCGGTCGCTTGAAAAAAATGAAGTGAAATAAAGGTAATTAGTAATAAAAATATCAGGGTTTACCCTGTAATCCTGTTCTGCGAATTTTGCTATGTCATTGTATAAGTTCTCATGCAGAATCTCTTTTGAAAGTAAATTCATTGTACTGACTGTATTAATCAAATTATGCTTCAGCCTACGCATTCTATTATTTATTATGAGTAGTCTGCCTGACTGTTTTGACCTCGGTGCCAGTGGGTACAGTCAGGAAACCCACTGGCCGAGGTAGGAAAACCATGTACATGGTCATTCCTAAATCTAAATACTGCTTCTTATTTTTTTTCTCTCATAGGCACTATATTTTTTTAAGTTCGATTTCATCATATTCACTGGCATATTGAAAAAAAAAGACAAGACCGAATGACCCAATGACGGGTGCTTTTCAGTCTTGTCTTTTCAGTTTCTATTATAACAGTGATGCAAAAATAACTAATATCCAGCCACTTGTCAAGAGTTTTTAAAAATAAACTTTGAGATTCAATCAAATATTAAATAAAAAGTTGCAGATTTGTTTTTTGGCCTTGATTGAGCCACTAATGACCAATATATGTCTCTACATATCAGGACAATACGTAACGAAGGTCAATTGGGTCAAGAGTCTACCCTTTTCACCTAACGGAAATATTGACTTCAATGAGAGTGCTATTACTAAATGTATTATTGTATAAAAATATTAATGAAATAAATTTTTTAAGTTGGTCAGAACTACTGACCCAATTGACCTAATATATGTTATATTATTAAAATACAGTTATTTAACAAGGTCAAACAAGGGTCATCTGAGTTCATGGATAATAGGAATACTCTGATTAGACTCTTGTGATTCGATTGGCCCCACACAAAGTTAATACATTGATTTTAAACAGTATTTTAACCTCTCTGATATGTACCATAACTAATAATTATGCTGCCGTTAATTGTAAAAATTGCTGGAAATGGTTAACTGTTTCAAATTTCTAAGTTGTTGATAAAACGGTAGTTATCAAAGATACGCCTACAAACACATTAAAATGTAGCACCTACACACGTTATTTTGCACGGACAGAAAAAATCTGAGAAAGATTATTATGTGGGATTAGTTTAGAATAGTCATCATTTTGATTTTTATAACAATTAATTTGATTTTACATTTGTTGTTAATTCGGTCTTTATAAATAATCAATTTCAGAATAATATGGATAGGTTAACCGAAAATCAGAGAGTGAAAAACATGAGGGCGGTTAAAAGTAAAGGTTCAAAAATAGAAGTTGCGTTGTCAAAATCAATTTGGGCTGCTGGATATAGATACCGAAAAAATGACAAAACTGTTTTCGGAAAACCAGACTTAACATTTAAAAAGTATAAAATTGCCGTTTTTGCTGACAGTGAATTTTGGCATGGGAAGGACTGGACCGAAAAAAAGCACGATATAAAAAGCAATCAAGAGTTTTGGATTAGAAAAATTGAACGAAATATTATAAGAGACCATGAAGTGAATAAGAAACTCAGGGAAGATGGTTGGGAAGTAATTCGATTTTGGGGTAAAGATATAGAGAAAAATTTGCGAAATTGCACACAAATAGTTATTGATAAAATTAATGAAGCAAAAAAACAATAAATCAGTTACTAATATTACTGGTTCTAATATTATTAGTAAAGAACTTGGAATTTTGGATGACAAGAAAGCAGTAATTACTCATTATTTACACAATCTCGGAAATGGTTCGGAGAAGTTCTTTCGAAATGATGCGATTAAATTCATTAATGAAATTGTTGCAAACAATCCGTATTTTCAATCCTCAGATGATTTAAAGCAGTTTTTTCTTGCTGAAGCGACTAATGTACCCTTTCCCACGCCTGAGCATCATAAGTTTACATTTATTGACCTTTTCGCTGGAATTGGCGGGTTTAGAATTGCATTTCAAAATTTGGGTGGTAAATGTGTGTATTCAAGCGAATGGGATAAAAATGCAAAAATAACTTATAAGGAAAATTTTGGAGAAGTCCCATTTGGGGATATCACAGAAGAACAAGTTAAAAAGTATATTCCAGATGGATTTGATTTATTATGTGCAGGCTTCCCTTGTCAAGCGTTTTCAATTGCTGGTAAACGTGGTGGATTTGAGGACACTCGTGGCACCTTGTTTTTTGATGTGGCTGAAATTATTAAAAGAAAAAGACCAAAAGTTATTTTTCTTGAAAATGTTAAAGGATTGAGGAATCACGATAAAGGAAAAACCCTTGAAACCATTCTTAACGTCCTTCGAAATGATTTGGACTACTTCGTTCCAGAACCTGAAATTATGAATGCGAAGAATTTTGGAGTTCCTCAGAATCGTGAGCGAATTTATATTGTTGGATTTAGAAAGGATTTAAACATTACTGATTTTCATTATCCTAAATTAGTAAATGAGAGTGTCAATTTTGCTAAAGTGAAGGAGAAAGAAGTTGTCGAAACAAAATACTATTTATCTACACAATACCTGAAAACACTACGGAATCATAAATCAAGACATGAGAAAAAAGGAAATGGTTTTGGTTTTGAAATAATCAAAGACGATATGATTGCCAATGCAATTGTTGTTGGCGGAATGGGAAGAGAAAGAAATTTAGTAATAGATAACAGAATTACCGATTTCACGCCAACTACACATATCAAAGGGGTTGTCAACCGTGAAGGGATTCGTAAAATGACACCACGTGAATGGGCCAGATTGCAAGGATTCCCTGATTCATTTGAGATACCAGTTGCTGACGCTTCAGCATATAAACAATTTGGAAATTCTGTTGCTATCCCTGCAATCCAAGCGACTGGGAAACTAATTCTGAGTAAAATACTTAAATAACCTATCATGGGACTTCATATCTGCATTACTAATCAGTCCGCTTGGGAAACATCAAAAAGATATGGAGTTTATGGGAATGTTAGTGATAAGGACGAGAAATCAAATGTTGTATGGGGTAAGATTCGAGACTTATATGCAGTAAAACAAGGTGATTTGGTTATCTTCTATGTTAAGGGGGAACAGAAACTTTACGGAGTATTCAAAGTTTGTTCTGAACCATATGTATGTTATGATGATATCTTCGGTGAGGAAAATAAATATGCTTATAGATTTAACTTTGAACGTCATGAAAACTTTCAAGAAGGCATCCCAGCATTTGAATTTTACAGCCTTGTCGAACAGGGTTTAATAAACTCGATTTTCACATTAGAAAGAGATGTTAATGCATCCTATAGGGGCATAAGGCAATTAAGTGACTTAGAGTTGCGATACCTTAATGAACTATTCTATAAGTATAATCCGAAATCAAATCCAAAGACTTTCAAACAGATAAGGCATAAGGAAAATTTCAAAGAAGTTCAGGCCACTGAGTTTTATAAATCAAAATTATCCAGTTTTACAAATCCAACCATTATTCGATTCCTGAATATTCCATTTGAAGTAAGTGGAAAGAGAAGGGTTGTTCGGTATGAGCATATTTTACATGGCTGCATTACTAATCATTTATTGCATAATGTAAATGACATAAGGAAAATATTTGATTTAAATGAATTATCAGAACTCATCTTGGAAGCACCAATACTTAAATCCCAACAATATAGGTGCGATATATTAACTCATTTTAATAGAGAATCAAAAACTATCTTTTATTCATTTATGGAAATAAAAAGAGACAAGGCTGTGGATATTGATAGTCTCTCTCAATTAATCGGATATTTAAAATCATTCTCGTCATCCAGAAAACTTACTTTAAATAGTTATGAAGGCATTTTCGTCTCTTCAAGATTTAATGAAGATGTTATAAATTATTTAGAACAAAGAACAAGGGTCGAAGGAGAACGGATAGTAAAACTTATTTCTTATTCTATTTCTGATACTGGTGTTATTGAATTTCAAAGAATCATATAATTAATTAATATGGCACTATCTGGTAATAAAGGTGAATGGAGTGAAGTTTACGCATTTTTTAAACTGATTGTCGATAAGGTTCTATATGCTGGGGATGCTGATTTAAATAGAATTGAAGGATTGGAGTATCCAATTATTGAAGTTATGAGACAAGAAGGAGAAAAGCAGATACATTATGCTTTAGACGGTGACTCTGTAAAAATATCTGATGGCGTGGTTGATTCAACAGTTAATCAAGACGTTTTCTTGACTAATTGCAATCAACTTTTTGATAATATAAAAAGTAATTCTGGTGCTTTTACTTTACCCGAAATTGAAGCGTTCATGGATTCAATCAATTGCCATTCAATCAAAGCATCAAGTTCCAATAAAACTGATATAAATGTAATGGCTCGTGATTTGAAAACGAATTTTGTTAATAATCTTGGGTTCAGTATTAAATCTCAACTTGGAAGTCCTTCGACTTTAGTTAATGCAAGCAAAGCAACAAATTTTACTTTTAAGATTGAGTTTGATTCAATCTCTGATGGTCAAATAAAAGAAATTAATGGCCAACGTTTATTTAAAGATAAGTTTCTTTTAATTCATAAGTTTGGTGGTAAAATTAAAGGACATCAAGCAGATAATAATACATTCCGCAACAATTTAATAATGATTGATTCATATCTCCCAGAAATTTTTGCCGAGATGCTTTACCTTTTTTACTCTAACTCTGAAAGCAAAATTTCTGATATCGGCACAAAACTGACAGAGTTAAATCCAGTAGGATATGATTTGTCAGGCAACCATCTTTTTTACGAATACAAAATTAAACACTTTCTAACTGATTATGCATTGGGGATGATGGCATCAAGAGTTTGGAATGGTGAATACGAAAGTACTGGTGGATATTTAATCGTAAAAGAAGAAGGAGATTTAGTTTGTTATCATATAATAAACAAAAACCTTTTTGAGAAATATCTTTATTATAATACAAAATTCGAAACAGCAAGTACAGAGAAACATGAATTTGGAACGCTATTTAAAGAAGGCAACGATTATTTCATTAAACTCAATTTGCAAATTCGTTTTTTACATTAAGAAAACCATTTAAAACATAGGTGCAGGGTCTTGACATTTTCGACCTGCAACTTAGTGACCCTGACAGAGCCAAACGATTAATAGACTCCTTATCATATTTCATGGAGTAATAACTATGCAGTGGTGACCATTTAATCGTGCCA
>JAFGOZ010000410.1 GCA_016926235.1 Bacteroidales bacterium
GAACATGCTGCATTGGCGGGAGTATATTTGCATGGACTGGCAGGCGATCTTGCTGCAGAGGAAGCGTCGGAAGAATCAGTCATCGCTGGTGATATTATTGAGAATATAGGGAAAGCTCTCAGGAAGATACGTGAACCGTGAACCGTGAACCGTGAACCATGATACGTGAACAATAACGATGAAGGAAAGTTAAAACTTGACAGTGTGACAATGTAACAGTGTGACAATGTAACAATGTAACAATGTAACAGTGTAACAATGTATTTATTGAAAATTATGCGTATAGTATTGAGTTTATTATTGATTTTGTTTTGTGCCACGGGTTGTTTTATATTAAGGCCGTCTGTGCAGACAGTTCATTTAAAGGACACTGTTGTGATTGAACCATCAGGAATGGTTTATGCACTTCCGCAAACAGTTATTAAAGTTAAGGTGGAAATGCTGGAATTGAAAACTATCAGGGGGCCATATTACAGATTTGCAGAAAAATACCTTGGCATTAATGGAGTTCCTGAAGAAAACAAATCGGAATGGTTTATTCAGAATGTTACGCTGACCACCTTTCCTGAAACAGATCCGGAACAGTATTATTTGATTTCACCGATCAGGGGAACATTTGAACCTGAAGCTATAATGTATTTATCCGACGAAGGATTAATTATGGATTTAAAGAAGCTGGATGCTTTTGCTGTCGAATCAAAAAAAACAAAGATATTTCATAAAACTCCCGGGATTTTATTTGCAAATCCCACAATTACCAGAAACCTTGAACATTCTACTGATACACTTTATAAGACCATCCTTACCGACACATCATTTATACGTATACCTGTCCTGAAGAATGAGATGATCATGAGAACCATTGATGAAAGGGCTGAAGAAACAGCTGATTTTATTATTGAAATAAGGAGCAGAATATTTGAACTATTGACCGGACAGGGTGATTTTTATCCGGAAGGATCTGCACTTGAATTTGGCATAAGCAGACTGAATGAGCTCGAAGAGGAATATTTATCCCTGTTTATTGGTAAAACTTTTGAAATACCCCACAATTATAATTTCTGGTATATACCCGGTACCGGAGAAGTCAGTGAGAACATTAAATTATTTGAATATTCAGATAAGAATGGTATAAGCCAGGAAATTACAGGAAAAGGAAAAACAGTTAATCTGTTGATAGAGAAAGTGGATAAAACAAAACCTATCCAGGAACATTTAAAGATGCAACATTCCGAAAACGGGAACAGGATTTTTTACAGAATACCTGATATTGCTGAGGTAGAAATACAGGATGGTGGTAATACTATTTTTAATGAAAGGATTCCTGTCTATCAATATGGCACCGTTCTCACAATGCCTGTTTTCAGGTAAAATTACTGTGAGATTTTGCTCTTGAAAGTCAACTGATACTCCTCAAGTGATTGCGTCAGAAATTTGTCTTCAGCGATATAATTAAGCAAAGGCTCCATGTCAACAGGGCCTCGGTAACCCGGCACAGCACCCAGAAGTTCAAGTTTTTCATTCAGATAGGCGATGGAAGGAAAAGATAGCCTTCCGTTCAGCAGACCTGCGGCCAGTTCATGATATCCTCGCCCATTCTGGGATATATATTTGTATGTGTTACCGTTAAAAGTTATGTCAGCTGTAGATTCAGCATCCAATTTAACAGCATAATAATTATTATTGATATATTCAGCTATGACAGGATGAGAAAAAGTCTCTGCATCCATTTTTTTACACCATCCGCACCAATCAGTATACACATCTATCATTATTTTCCTGGGATTCTTTTTTGCCAGTGTTTCGGCTTCCTGGATGGTATGCCACTTTACTTTTGTAACAGTCTGTGCTTCAGTATGATATGAGATAAAAACAAAAAGAATTATAAGTATTTTTATGGGAAGTGTATGCATCGATTGATATTTTGATATTTTCATGCAAATATAATGCCTTTATTTTTCTGCTAAAATAATTGAAAACAGTATGCAAGTTTCAAGTTAAATGATATTTAACATCTATTTATGAAGGAATTATAGTTATGTTCGCAAGATATTTTTTTACTTTTAACAGTTTTTAATCCTATTTTGAACCAAAATTATTTCTGAATGGAGAAACTTAAGCAAACCTTGAAAGATTCAGCAGCTATGCGCTGGCTGGTGCTTGTATTAATCAGCATGCTGACTTTTGCCACGTACTGGTTCCAGGATTTTTATTCCGGCCTGAAAGGTCTTATGGAGAGTCAGATGGGATTCACCAGTGAGGAGTTTGGGCGTATGATAGGATTAACGACCATTGCAAACATGTTCGGAATGATCATAGTGGGAGGTATGATTCTTGATAAGTGGAAGGTAAGAATAGCCGGACTTGTATTTGGAGGTCTTGCGACATTAGGGGGTGCCATTTCTGCACTCGCGGCATCTGGCTTTTTTGGTGATAAACATAGTACCATTCTAACTATGATGATCATCGGCAGAATTATGTTCGGTTCAGGGCTCGAAGTGGTTTGTGTGGTAGCCATAAGGACTATAGTTAAATGGTTCAAAGGTTATGAAATGGCACTTGCGATGGCCATCAATATGGGATTTGGCCGGCTTGGATCAGCACTTGGAATTGCGGTATCAATAGATATTGCTCAGGGAGCAGTTCCGCCAGCCGTTAATTTTGCAGCAACGCTGATAGGACTGGCACTGATAGTTTTCCTGATTTACCTGATATTTGATGTCAGGATTGATAAACAGGTCAGAGAACAGAGCACAGGTGAGGAAGAGGAATTCAAATTCTCCGATTTTTTCAAACTTATTAAAGATCCTTCTTTCATATACATTGCTTTATTATGTGTTTCATTTTATGCAGCCGTTTTCCCATTTATGCAGTATGCCCCGGATTTACTGGTGAATAAATTTGGTTTCTCATATAATCTTCCGGCAGAGGGTGGTTCCATAATCCTGTTTGGCAGTGCTGCCCTGGGGAATGCAAGCATCTACCTGGCTTTGTTTCTTTTCGGGGTCGGATTTTCGCTCGGACCGGCTAATATTAAAAGCAGGAATGGGAAAACCATCTTTCTGATAATTTTATTATCACTTTTTGTAGTATTTATTTATTTGCTCCGGAAAACCCTGGGAATATGGCTGCACAACGGTCCTAAAACAGCCAGTCTGCTCCCTCTTGGCACGATACTTTTTACACCCATATTTGGCAATTTCGTTGATAAAAA
>JAFGOZ010000411.1 GCA_016926235.1 Bacteroidales bacterium
AATTATAATTGAATTAATACACTCTTTATTAGCTTCATTGGATAAAAGTAAAAAAAGCAACTATTTATTGATATTGTATGAAATAGCCACCATTGCAGTATTACGACACCTTTTTATTTATGAACTGGACCATATTAAAGGGATAAACATTATAGGTATTGCATTGTTAATATTCATTCTGGGGTTATTCAATCTGGTTTATAGGCCAGAAATATTACAAAAATTTTTAGACAAAAATTCAAGTAAACATGAATCTTAAAATGCTCTTAATAATTTTTGCCCTCCTGCCATTTTTGGCTAAATCACAGCAAGTGGATGATAAAAGACTATTCCCATTAATGAAGAGAATGTTGAGTAAAGCGGATAGTATGGGGATAGAATTTCCAAAACCTTACTGCTTATCGGCAGGTATGTATCAGCAAAATCAGGTAATGAAAATAAAACAGATAACAGTTGGTACCTTTGTATTAAACGATAAAGATGATTATGTCAATATAGATAATTCCAGTATTAAAAACACGACTATGTCTGCACAATTCAGGGCGGATGTATGGGTTTTACCTTTTCTGAATATATATGGGATGGCAGGAAGAGTTACAACATTTAATGATTTATCGCTTCGTTTTAATATAAATGTACCACCCATTCCAGGTTTAACCCAGGGTGACTTTTTAACAATAGAAAGAGAACAATTGGTAAATATAAATGGGACTGTGCTGGCTTATGGAACTGTATTGGCAGGTGGTTATAAAAAATTATTTATAAATGTCAATCTGTCTTGGGCAAGAACTTATCTTGAAGAACTTGATAGTTGGCAAAAAGCTTTTGCAGCATTTCCGATGCTTGGGCTTCAAACAAATTTAGCAAATTTCTTTGTGGGGGCTATGTATTTAAATTCCGGTCAGGTCAATAAAGGCTCTTTTGAATCTGAAGGCGGCCAGATTACCAACTATGAAGTTAAATTTGAATCAAAGCAATGGAATTACAACGTAGGCCTAAACAAGTTTATTGGAAATTGGAGCTTAAACGTAATACAAGGATTTGGCGAACGCAAAAGCTCTATTATCGAAGTAGGCTATAGATTCTGACCACAGAAAACCAAAAACATGAACAAACGCCCTCCTTATGAAAACTTTTTAAAACCTATTAACCTCCCCAGGCTCTTTACTTTGGTTTTGTGCCTGCTCAGTATCAATATATTCTCACAAGAAAAAAACCAACTAAAGTTAATAGATAGAGAAAAGCTAAAAGTTCAAAGCCATATTCAATTTGGATTGAATGGAGTAGCTGAGACCAATATGTTTTGGAACTTGGCAGATGTACCTGCATTAGATTTTGACTCAGATCCTGAATGGTTAGAATCCTATTTAAAACCAGGGATTAGCTTTGAGATATTAACTGGGATGACGTCTGCTTTTTTTGGGGAAATCTCTGCCGTTGGTTCATATACAATGGGAGTGGACGCATTTGATGCCAAAAATACTGGAAGGGTAACCTTGGAAGAAGTATTTTTAGGGTATCGATTGATGCTAAGCGATAGTGTACAAATGGCTATTTCTTTAGGATCGCAAGAGCTTAAACTAGGTACGGGAATGTTGATTTCCAATGGTGCTTCTAGTGGGTTTGAAAGAGGCGCTTTAAAATTTGGCCCCAGAAAAGCTTGGCAAAAATCACTCTTTGGTGAATTGAACGTAAAAAAACTTCAGAGCAGGCTGTTCTATATTGAACCAAATGAACTTCCTTCCAATAATACAGACAACCAATTAGCGGGTGTTGACCTAAATTACACGGTATCTGCCGATAAATTCATAGGGCTTTCATATATTAAAGTACTTCAGTCTACAGCTCCTTATCCAAAGGCTGCACTCAATGGTGAAGGGCCTCCCGTTATTACCCCCGGCGACAGAAAAGGTTTAAATGCAATAAACCTATATACAAAGGCAAGACCTTTAAATGGTAAAATGAGACAATTATTTGTTGCATTGGACGTTGCATACCAATGGAACGAACGAATAAACATGAAAGCATGGGGCGGAAGAACCCAATTCGTATAGGATTTGCCCAAGATGATTTGGAGACCAACCCTAATGTACACTTATCAGATCTTTTCCGGAGATGACCCAGGCACCCTTGGGCAGGAACGTTTTGACCCTCTTTATTTCGAAGGCAATCCTAGTGCATGGTCAACTGGGTCCAAATCATCCATGGTATTCATAAACTCCAATGTTCAATCCCATGGGCTTAGCCTTCGGATATTTCCCTCAAAAAAAGATATTCTAACATTGCGGTATGCGCACATTTCTGTTCAGCAATTGCTCAGCCCTATTCAGTTTGGCCAGGCCACACGAGTAGAGTTTTCAGAGGATATTCCCACTGTGATTTCAGGAGTTACCAATAGACATCTCGCGGATGATATCTTTTTGGAATATAATAGAATCATCAATCAAAATATTTATTTTAACGCTGGATTCAGTATTTCGTTTCCAGGAAAAGGGATACGGTCTATTGTAGGTAATACATCCAACTGGACAGGAGGATTTGTAAACATAGTTTTTAATTTTTAATATAACGCCGAACACATAATCGAGTAGATGATCAGTGAGCAAAAAGCCCACTGGTGAACCACTCACACCACTGTATCCAGGATCAAGTTCGGGATAGGCTGTCAGTACCGGATTTTGCCGTTTGGCTTCCTTCACTGCTGTTGTCGTCAACACCAGCACGCCACTTGCTAATGCTTCGAAGAAAGACCTCCGCACATAAGAGACTTGCACCCTCCGGAAAATATGAGTACGCACAACCTTTGGTTTTCCTGAATAAATTAGTAATTTTCAAATTTATTCAGAACGTGCAGTTGTGGGCACTG
>JAFGOZ010000412.1 GCA_016926235.1 Bacteroidales bacterium
AAGGGAGCAAAGGTAAAACTGGTGAAAAGAGCGGTTTTACTGATATGTAACGAACCGCCGTATACGAGACCCGTACGTACGGTGGTGCCTGCCTGGCGGCAGACAGGTGAGAGGCTCTCCCCGTCAGACTTTCTGGCGGGGCAGTCTACTCGATTGTGTGCTGCCCTTACTTTATTTATCCTTAGACAAATATAATCAAATCTTTCTATCGAAACGTTACACTATCAGGGTGCGGTTGGGCGGGATGGGCTGATAAGCTCTTTTGCCACCTTTGAATTGTGCGGCAGGCTTGTGGGGGCGGCAAATGTGCTTAGCAGTGAAGGGATGGGTGTGATGTATTGAACGGTCCTAGTTTATTATTGCATCATCTTGTTGTTCCCTTTTTTATTAAATAGTCCGGCTCTAATATTGTATCCAAGTGTATTTGGGATAACATGCAGATGGTCATTTGGCCATGGTTCCCATATATTATTGATCATTCTCAACGATATTTCTCCTTCTTTAATAACATTGGACTCATTAAGAGCAAAATTCGATGGCTTTAAATTTCCGTCACCCTTATAATGTTGATTGTTTACTATTACACAACTATCAATAGTGTATGTTGTAGTATCAGTGTCCTCTTTAATCCAAAAAAAATTACAATTTGTGACTATATTATTCTTAAAAATAAAATCTTTGTCTGGCAAAGAGGTCCATATAGCACATCCAGTTGCACCATAGACAATACAGTTGGTCATACTGTTGCCTGTTTTAATTCCATTTCCTGAATCTTCCCAATATATAACTGCATTATTTGTGTTATAAAAAATACAGCGGTTAACTTTAATTTCATCTCCATGTGCTATTACGCCTACCTGAATCAAGGTGGACTGACGATCTGCTATAAATATGCATTGTTCAACCAATAAATCTCTTTTTTCTTTATTAAATCTGGAAATCGGATAGTATTTATGAACAGGGTAATTATAACCCTGAAATTTTAATCCCCGAATTGTAACATGACTTTCATTTATATAAAAACTGGTAATCCAATTATCTTTTATCCAGAGGTTTTTTTCCATTATTTCACCTTTCTGGGATCTGGTTATGATTATCGGCATTTTATCTGGTGTCCACGCAGTATCATCAGGCAAGATAGTTGCTTCGATAACTATACGCTTATTAATCAATGACTTTTCTGTAGCAACGGACACATGTTTATCCAAAACATAAATTCCCGGATTAATTTTTATTACATCAATATTATTAGCCCGGCTTTCGATAATTTCAGCCGCTTTATTTATTGAAAAAAACGGGGCTTCTTTAGTCCCTGAATTTTTATCATCTCCAATATTACTATCAACATAAACTGCCTGAGCATGAATAATCGAAGTACAAATGAAAGCCAAAAGACTAACTAACAATGTTTTTTTCATAGTCTATAATTTTATTTGTGCAATTTGAGTTCTACAATATAATTACAGACAAATGTAGATACGCTCTAAAATTATTCTATTATCATTTCGATTAACGAACTGTCATTTTGTATACTTTAATCTATACTCATTCGGCTTAATTCCTGTATATTTTTTAAAAAAACGTATGAAATTGGAGATATCGGAGAAATTCATTTCGAAACTAATTTCTTTAATTGATTTATTTGTGAATAATAACTCACGTTTTATTTCGGTTAATAGTTTTTCCTTGATTAACACCGAAATATTCAGACCAAATGTTTTTTTTGAAATATTGTTTAGATGTGCACGGCTAATTCTCAGAAAATCTGCATAATCTTCAACTCGTTGGTAATTTCTAATTTTAGCCTCTAATAATTGTTTAAATTGAAGGCCTAAATTATTCTGAAAAAGATTGTCAGAAAGGCCATACTGTTCTATAAATTTCCTATTAATCTGAATTAAAATATTATATAGAATTGAGCGTAAAAAATGGTGACTATCTTCTTGTAAATTGCCTAATTCTGTGTTTATTAGTTTACAGGTGTCAATTAGTGAGGTTAAAAAATCTTGTTTACATTCTAAGGCGTATGAATTATTGTTATTATGGAAAAACTGGAAACGATAAATAAAAAAATTATCTTGAAAAAAAGTCTCAATAAACTCTTTTTCAAATACCAGAAAGTAACCGTCAAAATTTGAAGATACATTTTGCCATTGTCTTACCTGATTGGGCTGAAAAAATAAAAGGGAACCTTTGTTGAAAGGAATAATGCCGTTATCAAGTAATATTGATCCCTCACCATTAGTTATAATATAGATTCCGTAAAAATCAAGAATAAATGGATTTTTGCGTAGTATTACTTTTCGTTTTGAGAACAAGGAACAATCAATTAATAATTCCTTCCCATATTTTTTTTTAGCAAAATTAAGTTTTTCGATTTCCAACCTTTTCGATTTAGAAAGCACTATATAGCAAATTTATAAAAGTATATTCAATATGCAGTAATTATCATCGAAGCAAGTGAGGTTGAAAGAAAGCAAGTGTTTGGCAGCGAAGGGATGGTTGTAAGGAAGGGCTGCCAAACTTTTGCTTTGTGAGATGGGGTGTTTTATTTTCTTTCAATCATGCTACAAACTTTTATCGGAGCAGTTTTTAGGGTGGCACACAACGGTGGCGGTATGCGCAGTGCGGGGATTCGGAGCGCTCACTTGTCGAGTTACGGTAATGTTTATTAAATGAGCTGTTAACGAAACAGGCACAGCACCCCGCATTGCGTATGACCGCATGTGTGCGCCCTGCATGAGCATGAGCGCACACTTGTTGTAAGCTCTGATTA
>JAFGOZ010000413.1 GCA_016926235.1 Bacteroidales bacterium
AAGACCATACACAGCTCCTTTCCATGATGCTTTATATCATTCCCCACTGCCCCAATTTTAGCATTTTGCATCAGATGGTGTCAATTTAGGGCTGTGCTTATCTGCGATGTTGAATAGATGAGGGTTTTAAAGCCATAAGTTTCCTCTCCTTCCTGTGGAGGGAGAGGTCAGGTAAGGGGGGAACGGCATTTGAATTCCTATAAAATAGCTATTTTGATTAAATCCATACACTTCTTGCGTAGTTGTTTGATCTCTTTATGATATCTCCACCCGGTGGGAAAAGTCAGGAAGGTCGGTTTTTTTTCTTCCAAATCCTTAACCTGGCTTTCAATCATCTCGACATTAATAAGCCGGTCAATATATTTACCGACAGGTTTTTCTGAAACTAAGTTGAATATGTCTTTATTGAATACAACCACTGCTTCAACATTGTTCTCCAGAATGGTTCTTTCAAAATCCTCTCTTGCTTCTGGTTGAATGACCTTGTCGAAATATACTTTCCCAAAAATCTTTTTGATCTTGTTGGGATAATTGGTGGGAAAAGCGTAATAGGTATAAAAGATGAAATCAAATGGTCCTTCGTAGTCGCACTCAAAACAGAGATTGGCTGCTTGCTGGGGATTATTCATTTTTTCTCTAAAATTTATCCATCCAGCATTCCGCATCGTTTCCCAAAAAGGATTTTCTTTCCCGCGGGTATTGGGTGAAAGCAGCATGCCCTGGTGAACGGAGTGCGGATGGGGGTTTGAGAATAAGAACATGATCCTCGGACGGGTTGTGTATTGCTTTGGGATCAGTCTTTCAGATTTGAAGGTGAGGCTTTTCTCCTCGTCATTGAATCTAAATAAGTCAGGGTAGTCTAAATACTTACCAATGATCTTATATGATTGAGCTTTGACATGCTTGTAAATTTCATTTAAATGGTAAGTTCTGTAGAAATTCACACTTTTCATCGAGCCTCAATTTAATTTTTTAAGCACATTAATCACATCATAAATTATGGTCCACAATAAAGCACAAAAAATTACAAGATTAAATTACAATTCCTGATAATTCGGTTTCAATCCAAACTCAAAGATTGGTTATACTATTTATGATGACTTTATGAAAAATTAGATAGAATCCATAGATTTTATTTTACTGGAAAGTCCACTTTATTATGAGAGTGCCCCAGCAATTATCAATTTCCTAATAGTTATTTGAAAAATTTTGTTTGGACAACTCAATTCGATACAAGAAGATAGGAGAGGGAGATGTCCCTACACCAGACTATAAAATAAGGTTAGGTTTTCAAAATATTTATGTTGAGGTTAAGCAGTTTGATAAAAACGATGATGACGAGAAATTAATAAAGAACTTCCAAGAAGATAAACACGCTGGAAGATGTGAGAGTACTGATAAACGAATAAGAAAAAAATAGATGAAGCAAGGAGACAATTTCAAGAATTAAGAAATGAAAATCGCCCCTATTTAATGGTGTTGTATGACAATACATTATTAGAAATCATCGACTCAGATGATATTAAAACCGCGATGTATGGAAATGAAACTATTAGTTTCAACGCTCATGTTCAAAATGGGATAGTAAAGTGGTTTCCAACTAGGATAGGGTTTGGGGGAAACAGGAAAGTGACACCAAAAATGAATACAAATATCAGTGACGTTTCAGTGTTAAGTAAATTTGGGGATGATAGTTTATTCCTCTCAATTTACCATAATATTTATGCAAAGAATTCTATAAAACCATTTTTATTCCGAGATAAACAAGTTTCAAAATATAAACTTTCCGAAAAAATAGAAGGACAATTTCAGGAATGGAAAGAAATATAATCTTTCCCCTATTTTATCTAGATCCAACCCGGCTATGGGATCGGTTTTGCCATTACAATACGAACACTTGCAGAGGATCTTGACCTTAATAATCATGTGCCTCCTCTGGTTGTCAAAACAAAAAAGGCGCCAATCATTGCGGGTTGGGTGCCTGCGCCTGTTGATCGCATGATAATAAATTAATTAGCCCTCTTATTCTCTTAAGCATCGCAAATACCGGAATTTATAAAACCTCAATTTAGTTTTAAGCCTATAGCTGTGAAAACCTTTTCATATATTGGTTTACGGTTTTCTTAACGAATTTATGCTTCATTCAAAAGGAGTTTTATGTCTAATTTTTCATTGATTTATTAGGAATTACCCGCACACATGAATTTGACTCAATTTAATAAATATATTAGAATAGTATTAAACGCAGGCGGAAAACTCAACAGTATTCGACAATTTATCAAAGTCGCCATAACATCGTTGAAACAACTAAATTTATAAAAAGGAGGTTTTATTGGGGTAATTTAGGGAAGTGTTTTTATGTATGTCAATTGGCATCTAGAAATATCTATGGAGGAAATATGAAAAAGAAATCTGTTTTGAGTATATTGCTAGCTTTGATTTTTGTATTTACAACTGTGTCGACTGTTCTGGCTGATGAGTATATTGATGATATTCCCAATGATGCTCATAAAGTAAAGAACAAATGGGATGTCGTTGGTTCCTATACATCGGATAGAGATTTTGGCCAAGCGGGTAGAACATGGTCCTATGAAATTCATATAAAACAGGCTATGTACGGACCATATTCAAAGGGAGTCGTTACCTTAACCTCGGGTGATGATGTTATTACGGCACATATTGAGGATTTCAAAGAAGACTACCATTATTGGACCAGGACTGGTTTGCCACTTATAGTAGATAATTTTGCTGCTGTTGGTTGGGCTGAACTAAATGGGCAGGTCTATAACTTCATGTTACTGTATGCTGAGGGTGGTTTCTGGATTATCCTAAGTCATAACTCTTATGATGCTCGATGGGCTGCTGGTGATGTTTATCAAGGTGCCGAAAGGGCAGCACAGGTTCTTCTCAGTAATGACTGGCCCCCAGAATCAGCAGAATTTGAATTTGACCCAAAAACAATCCACTAATCATGGCATAATGTTGGCCACATAGCAGAAAAACAGCTTGTGTAGATTTAGACAAACATAATATTAATTTCAAAGAGCCCTTGAATTTTTTCAAGGGCTCTTTCCTATAGTGAAATAGAGTCGTTTAATTTATTTCAAGATCCCACAATTTTTCATTCTTAAATACAAAAGTAAGTTGATTTATGATTCCAAAACGGGAGTGAAAATATTTGGTTTTACTCAATAATACTTTAACCTTGACATTTAATTTCAATAAATTTCATACTGTGATTTTTTCTCAATATAAGTTCTTGGTATTCAACCTCTTTTATTAGTGAAAAACATAAAATACAAAAGTAGAACTAAGCTTGTTATGTTTCCCAACTGACGAGGAAGACAGTGTCCTGGGATTTTACAGAAGAACCCCGTGATATAAAATAGTTTTTGACGTGAAATTTGTAACTTTTCCTCGTTTTGGGATGGTCTCCTTACCATTCTATAAATTTTTTATCAAATGTAATTCAATTTGATATATGTAAGTCTAAACCTTCAGATTGAGATAGCTTGGGTTTCAGGTTAGGAGACTGAAATAACTTAGGAAATTAGGTGGCGTAGAAAAATAGATCGAAAATTTTACTTAGAATTTGGCATTAACTAGTTGATTTAGGGGAAAAATAATTCAAGCGAGATAAAACCCTCTCCAACCATTGGGGGGAGGTTAGATGCGTGGGCATTAATACATGAAAATTTCATCCAAATGGGATCCCTATGAAAATTCAAAGAATACTTTGCTTTGTTTGCTAGCG
Source organism: Bacteroidales bacterium (assembly GCA_016926235.1). The sequence continues at coordinate 3,755 of JAFGOZ010000413.1, forward strand.
GTTCTTGCTTTCTGGTACTTCACTGATATGCTTGTGTGGTACTCAACTCGTCGCAACACCTTATATGGCATATGTGACAGTCTCTTTTTTACCACGCCCCATCCTCCATTAAACCAAAAAGCGGCTGTGAACCGCTCTCTTTTTGAAATTTCATAGGGCAGGTGGGAGTCGAACCCACACGGTACTGCCTTCGATCCGGATACCATCTTCCAGGTGAAAAAGCAGACTCCTGGTTTGTGGATCAGAAATGGTGCAGGGGTCACTTTACGAGCACCTATTGGAAACGCCCTCAATGTTCCAATCGGGGTAATGCGGCTCATCGAGAGATTAGTTCGATTGCCCCGAAGGGACAGACTGAGACGCACAATCCGCAGGCTGTGCAGTGATCGCTGTTAATTTTGGCGATCTGCTTTGATGGCGCTGAA
>JAFGOZ010000414.1 GCA_016926235.1 Bacteroidales bacterium
ATCGAGAGAGGAATAAAGTAGAATACGTTTAACTTTACCGTTGCCTGGTGCAGGAGAAAGGTCCTCTTTTTGGCAAGCTAAAAGATTAAAGATTATTATTAATCCTAAACCTAGGGATAAGTGATTAATTTTCATGTTGGTTTAGAATTTTATGCAAAGTTATAAAAGTTAATTACAGAAAGCAAAAATGTTTATCTCAGGTATCCGGAACTGCCTCAATATTAACCATTATCCGTGTTAGGTTTTGTGCTTATGATATATTTCTAAATCAAGTTGTAATTTCTCTTTAGTGAATCTACCAAACACTAATCCAGTGTATCCTTTCTTGTCACAAATATCAATTAATCGATAAATGTCTTTCTCTTTTACCCTTAATCCAAAGATTACACCCTTTAAGAACTCTTTTTTGAAATTAAAATATCCATGATCTTCAATTATTATATATCGAAATTCATTCTCAAGTCTCCATTCACTAGATTTTGTTAAGAATAATTTCTTAATTCCTTCCAGTTTGGATTTTAAATAATTTACTGGAGTGTAATTATCATAGTCAACAGTACCTTCAGTAAATCGTTCAGAATTAAAGTCTTTAAAAGGATCTTTAACAAAGGGGTCAAATACTAAACATATACCTTTATGATTGTCTGCATAATGTGACCACATGGTCGTACTATTACAAATTGTGGAAAAGCAACAAATAGAACTTTTTTGAATTTTCTTTATTTGACTATTTCTATAAATTTCCTCCAATTTTGCTTTTGGTATATTAGCAATAGTTTTACTCATATCAGTCCCTTGGGTTTTGCTAATTTCCTGTTTGATTTTTTCCATCTCATCTATAACCTCTTGACAACAATCATCAAAATTGAACTCTAATAAATTTATATCGCAATCAAAAGGGTCATTAAATGAGGAAGGATTACTAAATTTTAATAGCTGTCCTGATATAATAAGCTCACCAACTTCATATGAACAATACTTATATATTTTTCTGTCTAGATTCACTGTCGATTAGTTTAGCATGAAACCTAATTGCCCGGCAATATGAGGAGGTTGTGTTACCCGACGCAGCATCCGGGCAGGGTCCTGGTACTTTAGCCACATTACTGTCACGGTGCGAGGAGGGTATGGCGCATTTTTTATCATCCAGGTACCAAGTTTGATGGCCAGTACGAGTTTCGCGGTACAATTTTGATCGGAGTCGCGAACTTATCACCGATTACAAAGCTGGTTGGGTGCACTGGCGCAGTGTCGCGGTACAAGCTGTCCCGAAGCCACGAATCTGTCCCGGTGCAGAATTTAAATTGCGGGCAAATGCGCGTGTCCGGGTACATGAAACATTACAAAATTGTCTTGGGAGCAGGAGCTAAGCAAAAACCGTGACAAGCCTATTAAACATAGCACTTATGATAAAAGCATAGTCTCCGGTACGATACAAAGATTTCATAAATTATTGTTCGTAAGTATTAAACATAATACACAGAGACTATGCAAACACAAGTTACGAAGAAAACTGATTTCACAGGTAAAGATCTCTTCATTGGACTGGATGTTCATAAGAAGAGCTGGAGTGTTACTATCATTGTTAATGGAATGGAACACCGGACCTTCACACAACCACCTGAACCACAATTGTTGGTCAACTATCTTCGGAGAATGTTTCCTGGCGGCAGTTATAACAGTGCTTATGAAGCAGGATTCTGCGGCTATGGCATTCATAGGGAATTGAACTCTCTTGGTATCAGGAATATCGTAATAAATGCAGCAGATATTCCTTCAAGCCAGAAAGACCAGCTTGATAAGCGTGATCCCATTGACAGCCGGAAAATTGCAAGGGCGCTTGAAAAAGGTTTATTAAGACCTATCCACATTTTTGACCGTGACATGGAAGAACTGCGTAGTTTAAACCGGACAAGATTCTATCTGATGCGTGATTATCGACGTAGTAAGACCAGAATAAAAAGCTTTCTTCAGTACTATGGCGAGCCAATCCCTTCGGAGTTCGATAATAATCAATGGACATTAAAGTTTCTATCCTGGCTAAAACAGGTAAAGATGCAAACCCGGAGCGGTCAGGAGGCATTCTCCAATCTGATTAGTTCATACGAGTTTCAAAGAAGCCAGTTGCTGACTTTAAGCCGTCAGATAAGGGAAAGGATCCGGGAATTCGACAAAGAGCTTTATACATTGTTAAAAACGATATCTGGAATAGGTCCTCTGACTGCATCAGCGCTGATTACAGAACTGGGAGACATAAATCGTTTTCCGCATAGAGACCATCTGAGCAGTTTCGTTGGCATGATTCCCAGGGTGAAACAAAGCGGGGAATCTTCATATTCAGGAGGAATAACATTTCGTTGTAATGAATACCTGCGAACACTGCTGATTGAATCTTCCTGGCAGGCAATCCGCAAGGATCCGGCATTGATGCAATACTATCATGAGCATCTCATCAATAATAAGGGGCAGAAAGTAATAGTCAAAGTGGCACGTAAACTATTAAATCGTATTAGATATGTTATGAAAAACAGGAAACCCTATGTTACAGGTGTAGCATAATTGAATTAAATCCATAAGATCTCAGAATGTTAGGGATAGCGCTAAACACGGACTGTAACACTATTATTTGATTACACACCATAGCCTGCGCACCCTTACCTTTAAAAGATGACAAGTGATTGCGACTCCGTGAACAAGATGATCGCATATAGCAGCCTGATTATATTGGATTTTTGAAGAAGTTATTAAGGGAAAAATATTATTTACCTTTGTTAACCCGGAGCGATTGCTTTTCATAGCACCGTCCGTGTTATGCGCTGTTTTTCTTCGTCTTTTAAGATACTTATCATAGAGTTAAACTCAATAAATAAGTTATCACTTATTTTTTTATGAGAGTAAAAATGTTTTATCTCATGGTCAAGGGTATAGAAAACTTTATCAATGAATTCTTTCTTGGTAAAGACTTGTTTGAAAAATTTAAGCTCATTTTCAGCCTCCAAATAGTGATTGGTCAATTTATAAAACACATCATCTATAACGGCTTCACCTTCCAATTCTTCCGGAGGGAAGATTTGGTTAGTTTTGATCTGATGAATCTCCTGATCACGCATCTTGGCAAATCGATTCGTATACTCTAATCCTATCTCATCCTCAGGATTTAATATGATACTTATGGAATCAAGTAGTGAATGCGTTGTGCCAATAATCTCATCAGATATTATTGCTAGAATATCTCTAGTTACAGTTTCAGAATCAATAGAAAAATTGAGAATTGCATAATGGTCTATCAGCTTCCCAGGTGTAAACATAAACCATCTCTGGGCACTCTGGAATTTCTCAAAGTATTTTTCTCTTACCTTGAATAGAGTTTTATCCCAACTAGAGAATACAGGTTGAAGTAGATGAATATTAGGATCATTATCTGCCAGGAATTCTAACATAATTGCATCATTTGCTAGACTAAACTTAGTTTTGAATTTATTACTCGCAACTAATTCAGAAACAATGATTTTTTCAACTTCATCAATATCGTATTCCTTTTCAATTTCAATCTTGTTAATTCCAAGTTCAGATAGGTAATATTCAATATTTGAATTATGAACTTTATAACTATCGTACTGTGAAAAGCCAAATTCCTCAAGGAATTCTTGATACGTGAGATCAGTCAATTGACATGCTTCATTAAGATAAACATAGAAATTAAATATCACATTTCTTGATTTGCCGAGACGGTTAAAATTAGGCAAGTTTGTAAATGGAATCAGATTTAAAGCTTCTCTTAAGTGATTTTGTGCTTCCCAAATGTATCGTTCACTAATATAAAGAGATATACTATTTGTTTTTGCAAATTCAAGCAATCCTTTTGTTGTAGTAAAATAATAGTTTTGGAGATTACAATCTGGATTATAGAAATAACAAAGGGCATAGAGTGCTATTTGTGTGTCTAAGAATATCCTCTTTTTTGCATTGACATAATCTTCAAGTCGGTTCAAATTAGTCTTTTCAGTAAAAACTTTGCTTGCACAAAATTTTTGCATGAATTTATCTTCTTGACAATAAATGAGTAATTCTTTGATCAATTCTTTTGAACCTTTTTTATCCCCAAGTTTTTTTATTACAAAATTTTGAAACTCACGAGACAATCCTGTCAAGTCTGTTGTAACAGAATTTACTATTACGTCAAAGACATCGGAATGGAAATTGTCAATATAGAGTTGTTTTAATTTATTAATATAATCTTCTATAAAACTTTCTTGATTCCACTTTGAGAGGATTTCTGAAACTTTTATTATGAAGATTTCTTCGTCAAGGTTGTATTTTTTTATTAAGGATTGAATCCGGTTTTCTTCTTCATCTGTTAGTTTGTATAAATCCTTATGTTGGACTTTAGTAATTCTTTTTTCACTCAAAAATTTGTGAATCAATTTATCATAAAATACATCTTGTTCATCTGTACTAAATTTTGATTTACAGATTTGTATGATATCCTCTTTAGACAATTCTTTCTTCTCAAAGAGACTTTGAAAAATGACTGACTCAATGATATGGTATTTAATCTCTGATGGCTTTCCGAAGCTTAGAAGATCGAAAATTAAATTCTCTTCAGGATTACTAAAAATAGATTCCTTAATGTTTATTTTATCGATATCACCCAATTTTAAGACTACTCTTTGTAACTCATGATATTCTTCTGATTCCTCGGCGATCCTATTTGCTTCAATTAATTCTAGGTTAATTTCAAAATCTTTTAGTGCAAGCCTTTCATATTCCCTAATTGTTTTATTTGACAAAGGCCAAGAATAGAAATAAAATAGGTTATTGGTGTAACCAAATTCATCAGAGTTCTCCTTAGCTTTGGTAAGGTCTTCCTTAAGTTTTTTTGTAAAGGCTTTTTTTTCAGTTTCGGTCTTGGATTTCTGAGTCGTAAGTTGGTATTGCATTCTTTTTGCGTCAGTGTCAAAGACCTTAATGTCAATTCCAGTATCATTTGGACCATCGGTATTTACAATTCTCTTATAATTGTAAAGCTCCTTTAAATAAGTCTTTACGATCTTATCAAATTCGGGCTTTTCTACTGCCTCAATAAGATTAATAAGTAATTTTTTTCTTGACATATATTGGAATTTAAATTAATACAAGTTATACAATCTAGCCTGATTAATTCATAAACTTAAAATTACAGATAAAAATTAACTTTTTGCTCTCTTATTATTCTGACTGGTACCGTAATTTA
>JAFGOZ010000415.1 GCA_016926235.1 Bacteroidales bacterium
CAGATTATGGCTATTTTAAAAGGAATGGAAGTTTCAATTTTGATAGAGAGGACTAATCAAGGTTTAGAAGCAGCAAGGGCAAGAGGAAGAAAAGGGGGGAGAAAACCAGGTTCCTATAATAAGGTTACTGCTGCTGCTGCTGCAACTCTATACCAGAAGGGAGATTCTGTTAGTGATATTTTAAAAACCTTAAACATTAGCAGGGCAACGCTATACGAGTATTTAAGAAAGGAAGGAGTAAATTATAATGGATTTAAAAAAGTTCATTCAATGTCACTGTAATTTAATGTCCAACTAAAATTAATTAACTATGTCAAACGCAAGAGACACTTACAAGTACTTTTTTAAGGTCAGTAACCTTAAAGTTCATTGTGGAATCACTGACAACTTAAGTAGGCGTGAACAGGAACATAAAAGCTCTGGTCGTTATACAACCTATAATGGGCAGCGATATTATTGGAAAGATGGACACATCTTTCAAGAAGGAAATATTACAACTAAGGAAGCAGCGATGGAATGGGAACGTCAAAATGGATGCAATGATAATTGGGGTTGATAAATAATAAAGACGGCTTATACGGTCATAAAACATGCCGGTTCCAGTGGGTTGTCGAGCGTTTCATCCTGCCTCATGGGTTTGTCACGGGGGATACAGGCACAGCCCGCAATCCGGCACGTTTCATACCACCAAACTGTTTTACACAATTCCCCACATCACATGAACGAGATTAATTTCTCTTGACAACGTCAAACCTTGAAAACTAATGGCAAAAAAGTGGTTAAATTTGAGGATGATAACTATTTGATTTCCAATAACTATTTTTGACGTTGTTCAGAATTTTGAAATAGAGAATTAACGATAATTGAATAAATTATGAAAGCATATATTTCCCATCAATTTAAAGACAATATATCAGGGATTGTCAATTTACTGAATAATTTAGAAGTCAACGTTTTTGATTCGCAAACTGATATTCACTATGGCAAGTCATTTCAAAAAGCAATTAAAGATGCAATAAAGGAATGTGATTTTATGGTTATTGTTTATTCAAATGTAAATCCAAATATTGCATTTGAGGCTGGAATAGGCGTATCGTTGAAAAAACCAATTTTTTCTATCGTATCAGAAAAAAACAATGACCCTGATTTTCTCTTTGAATCAGCTTATGTTCATGCACTTCCTGAAGATGTTAGCAAAATAGAGTTTAATTTAAGGATATTTCTGGATAATATTAAACCAAAGAAAAAGACTACACCAATCATAGTAACGAAACATAAATTTTATGGAGGTGGATATCCTAATTATTACGATAAGATTTTTAGTTGGTATCAAAGTATTAATAATTCCACAGAAAAAGACTACGAATTGCTTTTTAAGCAAATATTTGAATTATATAAACTAAGTGTCATTCAGAATAAATTTGACTCAAATATTAAGTTTTTGACAGATTTTTGTATTTGGAGCGATGAATTGAATAATGTTATAGGGAATCCGATTTTAATTGAGATCAAAAAGGAAATTAACAGAAACAATATTGATAGTTTAAAAGAAACTGTTTTGAACCTTGTAAATAACAATTCTGCTGAAAGTTGTTTAGTTTTTTACGAATCTTTGAAAAACCTGACAAAAAAAGATTTACCAAACTCATCAAGATACCTATTTATTCAAATATCTGATTTTATAGAGAAATTTAAAACTTCCGACTTTAACGAATCTATAAGAAAAATTAGAAATGAAATAGTTCATAATCAATACTAAAATGGCTAGATATTCAGCGCAAATATTAGCAGGCCATTTTCAAGTTTGCGATAATGGCGGGACAAACCAAATAAGAGGAAAAGCATTTGAAGACTTAGCTTGTTATTTATTTGAGACAGTTTCAGGTGTATCAATTGCTTTAAGAAATCAGATGAATGCATACAACAATGAGGAGATTGATGTTGCAATCTGGAATGATAAATTACGACACGGTTTTGATTTCTTGCCTAATGTAATTCTTATTGAATGTAAAAATTGGAGTAATCCTGTCTCTAGTATTGAAGTAAACTGGTTTTGTCAAAAGGTTGCTTCAAGAGGTCTTGACTTTGGAATTTTAATTGCCAACAATGGAATTACTGGAGATGAAATTGATTTAACGGCAGCTCATAATACAATTGCATATCATCTGATGCAAAAACGTAGAATTATTGTAATTACAAGAGAAGATATAAATGGTTTTAATGATACTAAAGATTTGATACATCTTGTCAAAGAGAAAATATGTTTATTAACTGTCGCAGGAAGAATATGTTAAAACTATTGTAAAAAGACATCCGATGCACATTTGCCAGTCGCACAATCGACGCAAAACCAAACCTGCAACTGCAAAAGAGCCAAATTTAATCTGGCACACAATGAATGATTATGAACTAAAAACAAAATGATATGGCAAACAACAAAATCAAGTATTATCCAGTTGGAAATGGAGATACATCATTAATCACATTGAAGGATAATTCAACATTCCTTATTGATTGCAATATCCGTGAAGGTGAAAAGGATTCAAATTATAATAATATCTACAATGTAAAAGAAGATCTTCTAAAAAGCATTCAAAAACGAAGTAATAATCCATACGTTGATCTATTTGTGTTATCACATCCCGACCAAGATCATTGTAGAGGCTTTAAAAAGCATTTTTATAAAGGAGATCCTAAAGATTACAATGAAACAAATAGGAAAAATGACGAAATAATTATTGATGAGATCTGGGTAACATCGCTTTTATTTACGCATGATCAATCAGATGATGCTAATTTCGTCAGAAGTGAAGTAAATAGAAGAAAAAGACTGACTGGAGCAGAAAGAGAAAATAGAGGTAATAGATTGAGATTAATAGGTTATGATGATGATGATAAGTTTGCTGATGTTATAACTTATACACCGGGTAATGAGGTAAATCAAATCAATGATAAAACTTATAATACTTTCTCATTTTTTATTCATGCTCCATTTAAGAAAGACTTAATTCAAAGTAAAGCTGAAGGAGGTAAAAATTCTGCAAGCGTGGTGTTTCAGGCTAGATTTAAAGATAATGATTCTGATCTTGATCATAAAACATTTGCAATTTTTGGTGGTGATGCTGACCATTACATATGGGATAAAATCATAAGTATTTCCGAAGGAAATAACAAATCAAAGTATTTGAAATGGGATTTATTTCTAGCGCCACATCACTGCTCATGGACATATTTTAACGATGTGCCATATGAGAATGAAGGGAATAAATCGCCTAAAGGCCACTCATTAAAGCTCCTAAATGAATATAGAGAAACAAAAGGTAGAATAGTAGCTTCATGTAATAAAGTTGTAAATGCAAAACCAGACCCTCCACACTTTGCTGCCAAAAATGAATATGTAAATACTTTAGACTCAGCTGATGATTTTTTTGAATTAGCAATACTACCAAAAGAATCGGCTCCAGAACCAGTAGAATTTATTATAACGAACAATGGCGTTACTAAGTCTACTGAAAAAGCGAAAGTTGCAATAACTTCAGGTGGAGCAGCAGGTGCAGCAAGTACAATTGTAAAAAATGGTTAATATGTTGTATAGTGCAGATTTGGAAATATTTGAAGGTGAAGTTCCTCCTTCTATTAAAGAAGCAATTGTAGAAATAAAAGAATTTCTTCATATTAATGACATCCAAATCTTAAACTTTGATGAATTTAATTTAGCGATTCCAATTGAAATAGAAATAAATTTACCATCAAAAGGAACGTATGAGAATATAGATATTAGAAGTTTAGAACCAGTTTTATTAGTTTTTAGTCTCCAAGGTTATCCAACAACCTCACCAAAAATCAAATCAGATAGGAAGGATTTTCCTTCTTCAAAATTATCCCATTTATACGCAGTGAAGCAAGATTCTCCTCCTACTCTTTGTTTGGTCAGGGAGAATTTGGATGAGTGGTTTGCAAACAGACGTATTTCGGATTTTATTTCAGTTGGGAAACAGTGGTTTTCAAAAGCTTCAAATGGATTATTATCAGAAGATGCAGATGAATTTGAACCTGTCAGACTTGAAGGATATAGAGGTTATTCAGTATATAGCTATATAAAATTGTACAATCAAGTTTATGAAAACAGTAGACATATCGATGAATATCCATTTTGTTACCAATTATTTACTACTAAGGAAAAAGACACATTTCATCCTACTTTCAAACGATTTGATTTGAATGTTACAAAGCAAATATTTGATCCACTTTATAGGAAAATAGCTGAATTTAATGTAAAGAAGATTAAAGAAAATTCAAATGATAATGATGTTGATTTTCCATTATTTGGATTATTGGTTTGGAGTAACACTTCTGATGCAATTAGCGAATATTCAACTTCTTTACCTAAAACGTATGAAGAACTTGAAGCCTTTGGAAAAGAAAATCTAGTTTCAATCAAGGAACCTGTTGAAGAATACTTAAAAGATAATGCTCTTATAAACAACTTAACTTCATTTATTCCAATTATTATTGCTGTTAAGAGACCAAAGAAATTAATCGGATTTGAATCTGACATTGAATTTTTTCATTTTGTAATTTATACCAAGCCTGAATCAATTCAAGAAAACATAATCAGCCCTGATACTGAAGTATTCTTCCAAGCTCATCGAGAAGTAATAAGCAGTAGATTAGCTCAAAAATTAAGTGTAAGCAATAATTTAGACAAAACATTATTTATTGGGGCAGGGGCATTGGGTTCAAAATTGCTTTTTCATTTTGCAAGAAGAGGGAATTTCAATTTAACAGCAATTGACAATGATAAGTTTAGCCCTCATAATATTGTCAGGCATGACCTATTTATGGAAAGTACGGGAGTGAATAAGGCAAAGGCTGTCATCGAAAAAATAAAAGCATTTCTGGATGATAATAGTTCTTTACAATATAAAGAAAGCAGTTTATTTTATTTAAAAAAAGAATCATTAGAAGGCTACAATTGGTTAATAGATACAAGTGCTTCTTTAAATGTTCAGAACTGGTTAGTAAATAGTAAGCTAAATGAAATTCCCAATAGAGCTAGATCCGAAATTGCCTATAAAGGAGATCTAGGCTTTTTATATATTGAAGGAGAAAAGCAAAATCCTAGAATAGATGACTTAGTTAATTACGTATACTTTCTAGGTATCCATAACAGAGTTATTTCTGAATGGTTAGTTGAAGAAAATAAGAAAAAGGAAGGTAATGATTACGATATTGTTGATATTGGTATTGGGTGTAATTCACCTACAGTTATAATGTCAAACGATTCTATGTCCTTTCATGCAGCTATATTTTCTAAAATTTTAAACAACGAATTTGATAGAAAGAGCATTGGGAAAAATGGACTTCTTAATATTTCCTATATTTCAACAGATGGTTTTAAGTTAGACTCTAGCAGTTATCTTGTTCCGACGCTAGGGATATTTCAATGCCAAAACAATTCAGGTTGGGAAATTAGACTTGTAAGAGGTGTTTTGGAAAGTATGAAACATGAAGCCAGTAGACACAGAAAAAATGAAACAGGCGGTGTTTTTATTGGCATTTGTAATTATAAAACAAAGACGATACATGTTTTTGATACAATTGTAGCTCCAGCAGATAGTAGGCATAATCCAATCTATTTCTATAGAGGAATTGAAAACCTACCAGAACAAGTAAAGCAAATTAAGGAAATAACAGGTGGCATGATAGGCTATATTGGAGAATGGCATACTCACCCAATGGGTCTTGATTCTTTAAGTGGTGTTGATATGGCTGCAGTTGAAAAGCTTAAACCATTGAACGACAGTTACCCAATACCAACCTTTATCTCTATATTATCCAAAGAAAAATATTTACCTTTTGTTTTTTAAATACAATTAAAATGAAAGAGCTATTGGATAAATTATCATCATACAACATTTTTAATTATTTGCTTCCAGGTATTTTATTTGCTTTTATAGCAAGTACTTTGACTGGAATAAATTTAATTCAGTCTGATTTAATTACTGGAGCTTTTGTGTATTACTTTATTGGGCTTATTATTAGTCGATTCGGTTCCTTAGTAATTGAGCCAATTTTAAAGAAAACTAAGTTTGTAACTTTTGCCGATTATAAAGACTTTGTAGCTGCATCACAATTGGATTCCAAGATTGACACCTTATCAGAATCAAATAACATGTATAGAACCTTTATTTCTATGTTTCTGCTAATTATACTTTTGAATATATATTCCAGTTTAACTTTAAAGTTTCCTATTATCAAAGAATGGAGTTTACTCTTATTGGTAATTCTACTTTTTATTATGTTTTTATTTTCATACCGCAAACAGACTAATTATATTACTAAAAGAATAAAATCTAATTTAAAATGAGTATCGTTAAGTCTTTATCAGTTGGAAATGGTGACACATTTTATATTAAACATGGCTCTGACAATTTCACCATTATAGATTGCTGCCTATCCGATGAAAATAAAAAAAGAATTGTTGATGAGTTAAAATCAGAATCCAGTGGAAAAGGAATAACTCGGTTCATTTCTACACACCCAGATGACGACCATATTTCTGGATTGAAATATTTGGATGATAAAATGAGTTTATTAAACTTTTATTGTGTTAAAAATGAGGCAACAAAAGCAGATGACACTGAAGATTTTACAAGATATTGTGAATTACGAGATTCTGAAAAGAAATCATTTTATATTTATAAAGGGTGTAGTAGAAAATGGATGAATGAAACAAGTGAGGAAAGAGGAAGTTCTGGAATAAATATAAAATGGCCTGATACAAACAATTCGGAATTTAAGGAAGCATTAAAAAATGCAAAAAATGGAGATAGTCCAAATAATATTTCACCAATAATAACCTATAGTGTTGAAGATGGGGCAAAGTTTATGTGGATGGGAGATTTAGAAGAAGATTTTATGGAATCCATTGTTGATGAAATTACATTTTCAGAAGTTAATATTTTGTTCGCACCACATCATGGCCGAAAATCTGGAACTATACCAACAAAGTGGCTTGATAAACTCAAACCTGATATAATTGTAATTGGAGAAGCTCCTTCTGAAAATTTGGACTATGCTGCTTATGATGATTATAATAAGGTTACACAAAATTCAGCGGGAGATATTATTTTTGAGTGTATTGATAACAAAATACATATTTATGTCTCAAATGAGGACTATTCTGTTGACTTTCTTTCCAATGAAAACAAGAATTCATTTGATTATTATATAGGTTCATTAACAGTATAAAACGCAATTGATAGGTCAGATCAACCATTTTTGCAGGATTATGCTTAATTATAATTTTAGTTTACATTTATGTATATCTTAATGGCTTAAAGTTCACAAGCGATGCTAAGGTGCTTCATTCTTTGTTTGAATTTTCTTTTCCTGGTTCCGGATATTTTTAATGCCAAGGTCATCGGAATAACCGATGGCGATACAATTGTGGTTCTGACAGAAAATTTTCAGCAGGTAAAAATCAGGCTGGAGGGGATTGATTGCCCTGAAATGAAGCAAGATTTTGGGACTAAGGCAAAACAAGCTACTTCGGAGCTTTGCTACGATAAGCGGGTTATTATCCATAAATCTGGGACAGATAGGTATGGAAGGACGTTAGCATATGTTTATATAGGAGATAAGTGCATTAATAAAGAATTACTAAAGCTTGGCATGGCCTGGCATTTTAAAAGGTACAACAGTGATAAGGAGCTTGCTCTTTTGGAGACTCAGGCAAGAGAGCAAAAAGTAGGGCTTTGGGCACAGCAGGATCCGATCGCACCCTGGGATTTTAGAGTAAAGAAATAAATAGATAAATAGTTAATATCCTTGTTAATATTTTGATTTTGAGAATTTAAACATTTTTATTAAACTTTGTCTTTGACTCAAATCTCAAACCCCAATGGCAAAGAAAGATAACGAATCATCAAAGAGTAAGGACATTAAAGATTATAGGGATTCCGTTAAAGGACAGTGGATTCCTAAAACCAGTTCAGATAAAAAAAGCAAAGGTGCAGTTAAGGAATCAGAAAAAAAGAATGATGGTACTGATCATACTGGGCCGAGAGACTCAGCAGAATAACTATGAAATTAGAGGGATATAAAACCGATTCCTACGAGTTTTCAGGCAAAGCAAGTGATCTTATGAGGCAATTTGCGTTTGCTGGTATAGCTATTATATGGATATTCAGGTATGATAAGCCCATAGATCATCTTATTCCTCAAGAATGTATAGCCTCATTAGTTTGCTTTGTAGTTGCCCTGGGATTCGATCTTTTGCAATATCTTATACCAACCCTAATCTGGACTATCTTTTTCAGATACCACGAGATAAGAAATGAAGGTAATACAGATGTTGATGTTAAAGCTTCGGGATGGTGGTCCGCACCTGGATGGATATGTTTTGTAGCAAAAACTATAACGTTAATAATTGGCTATATTAAAATACTTTCTTTTTTGATTACTAAGCTATAACACTTAAGAAAATGTTTGACAACAATTTGGATACTGAGTTACAATTAGCTAAAAGACAGAATCAGGCTTTTGAAAAATATCGTGATGGTGCAACAAAGATTGTTAAAGAGTTACATTCAGTATTTGAAAGGCTTAATATTCAAAAAGAAGAAATTTTTGATAATTCGTTTAAGTTTTCTTTTTGGGGGTTGAACTGGATCGTAAAAACAGAAATTACGGTTAAACAGGAAACTGGATATTTTAACGAAGGTGAACTTAACACCTATTTAATGAAAGAAGATGATTTAGAATTTCTTCTTTCATATAAGTTTGATTCTCTGGGCAATATAGCAGATAGGTTTCTATCCAATGATTTTGGCCTACATTATTATACAGATTTTGTAAAATCTGTCGTTGGGTATTCCATTAAGAAAAATTTTAAATTCCAACTTAATTCTACTTTGACAGATTAACAAATTGTTGATAAAACCCCTGAAAAGATTAACCTTTCAGGGGCATCGAAAAACAAATTTTTCGTACTTTGTGTTCATGTCCAACACAAGTTAAATATACAAAAGAATATGGAAAAACACTATCCTTGGCCTATCAAAGGCTTGAGGGTTATCTATCAGATTATCAGTGGATTTTCCGAAGCAAGACAAAAAAGTTCTTTGACAAAGCACAACAATATACCCGGGGACTTTTTGTAAGTCATCTCAGGAATATTGAACAGATCAGCGATACCTTGGGGACTATAGATTATTTTCAGCTACAGCATTTTATTACCGAGTCAAATTGGGATGCACAAAATGTAATTGATCTTGCAGCAAAACAAACCAGTAAAGCCTTACCAAAACGAAAACTCACCGGTTTGATTATTGATGAAACCGGAACAGTGAAGAAAGGAGAAAAGAGTGTAGGGGTTGGGTGGCAATACTGCGGTAATGTTGGTAAAACTGCCAATAGCCAGGTTTGTGTAATAGCCTGCTTAAGTAATGGTGACCATGCATCGATGGTTGACGCGCGACTATATTTACCGAAGAACTGGGTAGAGGAACCCGATCGTTGCCGGGAGGCAGGAATACCGGAATCGAACAGAGTATTTAAGACAAAACTGGAGCTTGCGTATGACATACTACTGCACCAATGTGAGTTAGGAACGATATTTGATTTTGTTAGTGCCGATGGGTATTATGGTAATGACCTTAATTTTGGGAGCAAAATCAATAACCTTGGCTTGTTGTATATGCTGGATATACATCGTGATCAACCTGTTTACCTTGAAAGGCCGGAACTGTTCCTACCGCCGCGAAAAAGCATTCGCGGTCGTGAACCAAAACGCTTGAAAGCTACAGTGCAAAGCATTAAGATATCTGACTATTGTAAAGGCCTTCAGGTCCACGAATGGCATAAAATCAAGGTAAGAAACACAGCCAAGGGCACCTTAGCAGATCAGTATCATTTTGCCAAGGTATTTGTTTGGAACAAAGAGATTAACGATATTGAAAATCGCCTGCTGGTGATCAGGAAAACAAAGACAAAGTCCGGCGAGGAAATAAAATATTCGTTTACCAATGCTGAAATGGAGCAATATACTGAGAAAGCTATTGCCTACATGCAAGCCCAAAGGTTCTTTATCGAACATTGTATCCGTGAAAGCAAGCAAGTTTTGGGACTGAGTCAGTTCCAAACACGAAAATGGCTTGCATGGCATCATCAGATTGCTTTGAATATTATGACCATGTGCTTCATGTTAAAGGAGAAGTTGTATTGTTTTGCTGATATACCCTTACTCTCTGCAAGAGATATCCGGGAATGGTTGTGCTTTGTACTATCCAGAAAGCTAACTGAGCAAGCCGTACTAAAACTGATTATAGCTCGCAATTATCGACGACAAAATGATATAAATAGGGCTTATTTAAAGGAATCTTTTAATGTGTCAAAGTAGAATTAAATAGTTAACATTTAATAAATTAATTATGCCGAGACGACCAAATACTGACAGAAACGGTAATTCCTGGACTGAGGATACCAAAATTAGAGTGTGGAATAAGGGAACCATAATTCCTGATTTTTCTGCTGATGTGTGGCGACGAGATCGATGTCTCCATGCTATGCGTTACAGTGATCACGGTAATAGAAATTCAGAATTTGGATGGGAAATAGATCATATTAATCCTGTTGCTAATGGAGGGAGTGACGATTTAAGTAATCTACAACCTCTTTACTGGGAACATAATACTAATAAAGGAGACAGTCTTAACTGGAAATGTCCGTAAGTGATTTTGAACTTGCCAAATTAGAAACTGAAGCAAGGGAAAAAGAAATTGGGTTATGGTCCCGGACTAATCCTGTTGCACCTTGGGATTGGAGGAAAAGTAAGTATTATTAATCTGGTAAGAAATTGTTCTTGTAATATGTTTTGGGCGTTCCCTATCGGGGCGCTACATTATGGACTCCGCTATCGCTTCGGGATCCTCGAACCGGTTAATGAAAACCGGCTCTGTGGGTTCTCCCCCTTCATATCGCTAACACTGAAATTTAAAGCGTGACTGGCATCGAGCTAGCTCCCGCTTTAGTCTATATAGCGGTAGGTAATCAATCAAATTTTGTACGAAGTTAGCGAGATTACCCGGAAATAGTACAAAAGACTACGGCATAAAGCCGTTTCGCTTCGTTCCTTCGCTACACTATTTATTCCGTTTCCTTTTGCCTTTATTCCGCTCAATCCGCTAGATGGAAGCACAAAAATTGATTTGATTTTATTATTAATTTTAAACTTTTAATCTTATGAAATACATTAACTGTCAATCGGAAATTAGACCTGATTTTAGGTTTTGCCCAATTTGTGGTATTGAGATTGTTCATTTGAATACTCAGACTGAGGAAATATATTTTGAGGATAGAGGTAATCAATTATCCCGATGGTTTCGATCCGGAACTTTATAACTTGTGAAAATAGCCCTCAGATGGGCTTATTTTATTCGTACCCCTGCCATATCGCTAACACAAAAAGAAATCGTTACCCACCCACCCTTTTAATGGAATAAAACCTTTACTGGTGGTTAAAGCAGATTCACAGTTATTTCGTTTCACTTCGCTTCGAGACCTGCCGAGCTCAAGTGTTCGCCCGGACAGACCCCTTCGCTTCGTTTTCACTACATAACTGTGAAACAGCTTTATTCCTTTGCTCATTTGATAGTTACTTAAAGTTACCTGGTCATTGACAATCACTGACCCGATAACATTAAGTTAACTATCGGTTTTATACTGTTTTTTACCCATTAAAATGAAAAGTCAATCGCGAACTGACAACACTACTGAAATAGGTTTATGATCACTAGTTTTTTGAGTTGAAGTCAAAGAAGCATTTATTTCATCGTGAACCTCGTGTTCGATAAATCCAGATTTGGGCTCCACACAAACATTCAGATTCCAGTTTGTTAATGGCTGTGTGAACATAATATGATCCAACAAGATTCTAGGGTCTCTCTGGGGTTCGATAAAATCTTTAAAGAAAACACTCCATCGTAGAGCATCCGGGAAATCAAACAAGGCATGATTTAAAAATTTATGAGCTTCAAAAATATTGCCCTGAATATTTGATATTAGATCAAAAAATAAATACTGATTTTCAAAAAATTCCTTTCCGGGGCCGTCATTAAAGTCACCCAGTACAAAGATTGCAGGATCTCTCAATTGCTCAAATTTCCTATCTATATACTTACGGACATTCGTAGCCTCCGTAGTCATTTTTATTCGGGCTTTAAGTGCTTCTTTAATAAATTCTTGCCTTTTGCTGCTTCCGGCTCCCCACATCGATTCACCCTGGTTCACAAACTTACTTTTTAGATGTAAACCAATAAATTCAATACGATTCCCTTCAAATTCAAAAATTAGTACCTGGGGATGCCGGTAATGCTTATGCATTTCTGTATCGAAATTGCCCCAATAATTTACATTCCAGCTAATACCACCTGTAAATTCTGACCACGTATCAACTGGTAATAGAGAACATTGGCCAATTAATTCTTGTCTTACAAGGAACCAAATCCATTGTGTTCCATTTTGTTTATATTGACCGTTTGATGCTTTTACAGGTAGGTACTGGTCATTAAATACTTCTCTTGCAACGGTTTCAATTTTAGTCTCACCATTAGGCCCTTCTAAAAGGCAAATTATGTCTGAGTTAAGACGTTCGATTTCAAGCTGAATACCTTGCTTTCGCTTTAATAAGCTAGTTGAAGTAGTTGTCACTAACCTGTCGAGATGTTCAATGTTCCAAGATGTGATTTTGAGTTTTTTCATCGTCGCAGGGATTTAGGGTTGAATAAATATTCTAATAAAGATAAATTTAGCCATTTTGTAGATTCAAAAATCTGATCATAAGGTATTTTTGATTTTCGGTAAGCAATATTACGGCACTTAACATTCTATATTCTAAACGCCCCCCTCACAGCATAAACGGTGGCTCTGGGATCAGGCTGATATCCTTAATCGGGGTGCCTGGTGGTTTTCCCTGATGCCGGATTAAAAGAAATGTAACCAAATGTTTTATTATAAACACTGGTTATTTCAGTATTTTCAAAGCCCCGGGTCCGGAAGACAGAAAACAACTTTGGTTTAACCTGTGGATAAGTTTCCTGAATCTTGCAGGCACAAGCATAAGCAATTCTTCCCAGGGTCAGAACATCATCTATTAATGTTACGTTCTCAGGTATACCCAGTTCTATTTCCAAGGTGATACTGTTATAATGGTCAATTACCATGGGTCTTGGATTCAGCATTTAATTGAAACGATGATTTTTTTATTGGTTGTGACCGTTTTAAAATAGGTAAAATGTTCTTTGCAAAGCCCAGCTTAATCAGCACTTTGCATATTTCAAGAGCCGGCCACATATCTCCTTCTCGTAAAAGCGCACTTCGGGGGATTGGGACAAGACGGACTTCTTTGTTAAAAAAGGGCTTTAATTCTTCTTTATCATGGTTAACAAAAGCTTGTACTATGGCATTTATTACTTCTGTACGTCCGGCCTTTACACTACCACAAAGGTTTTTTGAATTTTCAGAAGCACTTGTTTTCCCCCTGGGGGAATAATTTAAGAACGAAAAATAGGATAAGTCAAAGACACAATTCAACATTAAAGATTGAGGTAAAGTTTGGAATATCGTCGAGGATCCCTGGAAAATCATCCCGTGTCATTACTTGGGCGCCATAGTTGATCATTTCTTTTGCCCATGAATTACTTTCAACAACATTTGAAAGTATAAATACCATCCGTCCAAGACGCAGGGCTTCCCATCCCTGATGCTTTGTCCCGCTGTTTTCACTGGCTTCTATAATGATGGTGGAATCACTGATTAGGGCCATGGTTCGGTTTCGCGTCGGAAAATTTTGTTTCTGAAACGGGTAACCCATACCGAATTGTGAAATTGCCAGATGCTCTTTTTTAATTTTGTCCAAAAGACCTTTGTTTTGGGAAGGATAAACTTTGTCAAGAGGGGTCCCTAATACAGCAATTGTCTTTCCGCTATTCTTCATTGCAGTTACATGAGCAATGGTATCGATACCTGATGCTAACCCGCTTACAACAACAATATCTCTTTTAATAAGTTCCTTAGTTATGAGCTCAGCCCGTTTGATTCCATCTTCAGAAGGCTTTCTGGAACCTACAACTGATACGCGTGTACCTTTCAGTAGCAAGTCAATGTTACCTTCAAAAAATAGTTTTTCCGGTGCATGTTTTAATTCATGAGCACTGAATTTACTTTTATATGAGGTATAATCGAATGACATACTGTCCATGTCGTTTGCGTTTTATTAAGGAAACAATTTACACAGGATAAAGGTAATATACAAATTAACAATTAAAAGGTTTC
>JAFGOZ010000416.1 GCA_016926235.1 Bacteroidales bacterium
GGCCAGCCACAAGGCAACCCCAACGCCGGTAACGACCAGCCAAAAGGCGACGAAGTGACCGACGTGGACTTCGAAGAAGTAAAATAAGAGGATTAATTTCCAGATAACAACAAGGGCGCCCGAAAATGGGCGCCCTTGTTGTGTTTCGCAATCTGCAATAACCATAAAAAATCCCATCAAAAATTCAAAAGCCGACAAGATGGAATCATGTGATACATCTTATTTTACAACCTTTCTTTTAAAATTAAATTTTTATTATCTTTGTTAACAAAAACAAATAATGAAAAAATCCATATAGTCATAAGATCTTGACGGGGAATAATTGATTTTATTAATACGATTCTTTAAATTCAAATATATAATGCCTATTCAAAATAATATGAATTAAATCAAACAATATGAGAGACAATGAAATTGCTGAAGTATATAATAGATATGGATTTATAACCAAAATAATTAATAATGTCCTTGTTTGTGAATATAAACAAGGGAGATACTTTGGCGTTGACATTATTGATAATGGGCGAAAAAACGAGATAGAAAAAATACATCGTGATTACCAAAAATCCAATTTCTCTACTTTCATCAAAGCTTACAAAAGCATAAAAGATATTGAGGACGAGTTATTTAAAAGTTTTTTTCAACTAACTACATTCCGATCAGTTTTAAATAGAAAATATGAAGCATTTGTTCAAAGACAAATGATTGGTCTACCACCATCTGCTGAGTACGAATACATCAATAGCGATTACACATATTCAAATTATGATTCAGAGGGATTCTTGACCTCAGTTCAAGAAGTAGCCGGCCAATCTGTTGTGGACAATGTCGCTAAACTATTAAATACAGATGAATCTCCACTATTTGTAATTATTGAAGCCGCAGCTGGATATGGCAAAACTTGTACTGCTTATGAAATAATAAAATGTATTGAAGATAACAACACAGAAATTTTACCATTCTACATTGAATTATCTCGCAATAGGGAAGCGCGTATATTTAAACATATACTACAAAATGAAATTGACGAACAGTTTCAAAATGTTGTAAAATCAGATGTCGTTCTACATCAAATAAAACAAGGGAAAATACCGGTCATTATAGACGGTTTTGATGAGTTATTATCTAAAGACTTATCGGCAAGCACATCACAGTTACGTGATATTGAGAGCATGTTGTCCACAATTGTAAGCTTATTAGAAGGAAAAGCCAAAATTGTCATAACCTCAAGAAAAACGGCAATTTTCAGTGGTGAAGAGTTTTATGAATGGATAAAAAATACTAACAAAAAATATAATGTTGCTCGTTTTTCAATCTCTGAACCAAAAGTAGAAAATTGGCTGGATATTAATCGTTTAGATATACTAAAAAATTGCAATTTCCCTATTAGTAATGTTGCAAATCCTGTATTGCTCTCATATTTAAGAAATATAGATATTGAGGAATTAAAAGAACTTGTACAAAACGCTAAAAACATTGTAGATAAATACTTTACATTTCTATTAACGAGAGAACAGGTACGCCAGGAATTACATTTTTCAGAAGAGACTCAACTTAGAATTTTTAAAAAACTAGTACGAATAATGACAGAATTTGATATCAAAGCTGATAGCAAATCTTTCATTAAAGACATATTAAAAGACTATAATAAAAGTATTTTCGATGAATACATTAAAAACTATCCAAAGTTTCCTAAGCCAACACACGATGAACTAGCAGACACTTTATCTAATCATGCTTTGTTAGATAGAAAACAACACGACAATATCGGTTTCATAAATGAATTTATTTTGGGCATATTAATAGGTAGAAATCTGATAGATACTAAATATCAGGAACATTATGAAACATCCTTTACAAAAGTGATTAGCCAAGAATTTTCTTACCTAGCTATATCTGCATTTAAAGTGCAACCACAGGATCGAAGGGATACGTTATGGTCTATATTCCATAAAAACAAATTTCCTTACGATGATAAATTTCTATTTTTCAGAGATCTTTTCCTGAAAAATAGTTTAGTTGACCATTATCATGAAATTCTCATAGAGGATATTTCATTTAACAGCACACACTTCACGAAACATAATCAATTCACCAATTCCATATTGAGTAATTGTAAATTTTCCAATTGTGTTTTTGATAAATGTGCTTTTAATAATTCAGGGTTTGTTAATTGTAAATTTTACGACTGTGAATGGATTACTGACTCTTTAGCAAAAAAAAGCAGCATCTTCATAACTGGCTGTGAATCTAATAATTATCTCGAAGAACAGATGTATGAATATGAACAAGAGGAATATAATACAGAGGCTGATGTCACTGAATTAATTTTAAGAAAATTCATCAAGAGTCCTTCAAAAATAAACTCAATGAAACGGCTATCGGTTATAAGAGAGTCTCTAAGAGAACAAAATATAAGCATGCAAAAAACTAATAATACTATTAATTTCTTAAAAAAGAATTCATACATAGTAATAAATGGCGATAATTGTTTCATCCAAAAAGAGGGCATAACTTTTTTTAATCGAACATATAGTTATGAATAATAATCCAGGATTAAAAAGTATCTTGAAGCGTATTAATGAAGATATACTTGCTGAGATTGATCGAATAGGAATCCACTGTAGAATCCATACAAGAATTAAAGAATTTGATTCTATATCAGAAAAAATCAGTCGTAAAGGAGCAGGATATTATTCCAAGGAAGGAAAAAAAATTCAAGACATTTGTGGAATCAGGATAACAACATACTTTATTGAAGATGTAAAGTTATTATGGGATATTTTTGAGAAAAAGTATGAAAAGGTAGATGAAGCAAATGATACAATTACAATAGATAACTTAGCGATTTTTCAACCTGTTCATAAAAACCTAATCTGCAGAATGAATATTGACGACTCACAAATACTTAAAGAATTAACCACTTTCGGTGACTATGATAGGTATTCATTAATTGACAACACATTTGAAATCCAATTTCGAACAACTCTATCCGAAGGTTGGCATGAAATAGAACACGTTTTAAGATATAAATGTAAATCAGATTGGGATGAATATATTGACCAAAGTCGAATGTTAAATGGGATCTATGCAACTTTAGAAACAAGCGACAAGGCAATGAAGGCATTATTTGATGAATTATCATATCAACATTACAAAATGAATAATTGGGAAGCTATGCTGAGAACGAAATTTAGACTTAAATTTATTAAAGAACAACTTGATGAAACCATTTGCGACCTACTAAACAGACACAATGATTTAGCAAAAGATATTTTTAGAACAGATAGAGAAGAATTACTCCGAGAGTTCGCTTTATCAAAACTACACATACCTCTATCTTTTAATAATTTAATATTCCTCGCCAATTATTTAAAAATTAAAAATCCCGATATTTCGAGTTTAATACCTCAAGCAATAAAAAGTGATTTCGATACATATTTAAAATTGATTTAACCAATCACTACACTTAACATCAAGACATTGAACATAAATACATTTGAAAAAAGCAAGATAAAATTTAAGCATTCGGCTAGTCCCATCTTGTTTTTCAATAAAGATGACATCGGTCATTGAGAGTTTCTCCATAACATTCGGAGGACTTTAAGAGGCTTAGGAAACGGCAGTGTTGCCGTTTGGCTTTTGTGTTTTGAAAATATGGTATAGCAGCTCTGCAAAGTCTTTAGAGTAGTCATCGTAGGAATTGTGGATGTTCTCCAAAAAAATAACAACCAATCGCGGGAGTTTACCCCGTGTGCCTTGCAGCAGCCAAGCATGAAATAGTGGCATCGCGCTCAAAATGAGCGCGATGCATTCTAGTTATATAGTAGATCTTGTTATACCTTACCGCATATACCCCTCGGGGTCGTTGCGGTACTGCTCGGGATCCTTCAGCAGTTTGCGCTTTTTCTCATACTCTGCTGCCTTGTCCTGCAAGCGCTGATCCACCGCCTTGGGGTTTTGCAGTACCCCGTTTTTATATTTCAGCTCATAATTTTTCTGGGCTTCTGAATCGTAAAACGTCCAGGTGCCCTGCTCCTGCCCGTCTTCATAAAAACCCGAAACATCACAGATGCCCGAAACGTTGTAGGTTTTATATTCACCTTGCAACAGGTCGTTGCGGTGGTTTGCCACCAATTTACGCCCGTTGCCCCGGTAATACTGTTTCCAGACGCCCTCTTTCTTTCCCTTCACATAGGTGATCTCCTCGGCCACATCGCTATTGGAATAATAAACCATCACCACCCCATCCAACAAACCGTTGGCATAAGGTTCCACCGAAGTCAACTGCTGCGCTTCGTTATAATA
>JAFGOZ010000417.1 GCA_016926235.1 Bacteroidales bacterium
CGAAAATTAATATTTCTAACCACCTCCCGGTCTTCAGCCAAAGGAAAGTCAGGATACAAAACTACCTGAATTCCGGTTTCTTTTATCGAATCGATGACGTCATAGCAGAAATATTCAGGAATGAATAAACGCGACCACTCCCCCTTTTGTATTTGGTGTTTTAACAGCGCATTTATGGCATATCTGCCACATCCGTAGTAATATGCCTTTTCTGGTAATGAAAAGCCATCATCTTTTGGGAATTTGGAGACATGGAATACAGAGCCAAATTCTTTTTTATTGCGGTTCTTCAATTCAATAGTCTTTAAAAAAACCTAAAAACAAAAACGAAATGACGTAAAGAATATATTAACAAAAAATCCATTTCCGTCCCAATTGTTTAGAAAATAATTAATCATTAATCTGAGAATTCTTTACGATGTATTGTAAATTAAACTTTCTTTTATATAGTAAAGGATAACAATTATTTCAGATTACTAATTAAAAATTTATAAGTTCCAAAATATTATTCAAAAAGTGTTTATTCAAACAATTCTTTGATAAAACTCCAACCATGCCTGGCTAATTGATGCAGCTGAAAAGTTTTGATAAACATTCAACCGTCCGCTTTCTCCCATTCTCTCCCGCAAAGACTTATCCTGTGCCAATCTTTTCATTTGGCCGAGCAGGGATTTACTATCACCTGTTTTGTGTCTGAGTCCGGTTACATTATCAATCATTGCATCCATTAATCCATAAGTATCACTACATATAACAGGAATTCCAAGGCAAGAAGCCTCAAGTACACTTGTTCCAAATCCTTCTCTGAAGCTTGGCAAACAAAAAACATCTGCAAGTTGCAAAACCTCTTCTGGAGTGGGTGTGGGACCGTAGTAGGTGAAATTAACTCCAGGTTGCAAATTATATAGCCTTAAAGCTAATTCAATGATATTCTCCTCGTCCCAACCGATTAAAAACAAATACACATTTTTATTTCCTTCATATAGAACTGAAAAAGCTTCAAACAACTCCCTTATTCCTTTATCATTATTCAACCTTCCTAAAAAGGCAAAAACTATTTTGCCTTCAACACCATTTTTGATTCGAAGACTTTGCCGTGTGCTTTTTGAAGGTTGAAAACGATCAATATTAACTCCGGAAATGGAGCCCCGTCCCAGAACAGAGGAATTTGTTTTCTTTAAAACGCCCTTTTCAATAAGAAAACACCTTTGTGACTGCCCATCAACTAAAATATGGGTGTCAAGAAGGACAATTAGTTTATCCAATAAAACAAGCACCCACCGAAGCAACCCTTTTTTTGTGTACCAAACCTGTCCAGTAAAAATATGTACTCTGTGAGTTATCCCTGCCATCTTCCCAGCAATGGCACATAACAAACCCGCCTTGGGAGTTACTGAGTGGACAACTGCGAATCTCTTCTTTAGAAAGTATTTATGCAACTGCCATGCCCCTTTAATATCATTCACAATACTAATCCCCCTAAACACCGGTACACTCTCACATTCCACTATGTCCAATTGTTTTTTTGCTTCAAGCAATTCCATATCATTAAATTTCCCTGCTAAATATACATCATAGAACTTTGACAGCAAGGCTATATGTTCCTTAAGAAAAGCAATCGCAGTTCCTAATTCTGAAACAATGAAGCAAATCCGTTCTCTATAGTTATCCTTCATAAGAATTTAAAAATAAATTTTTCAAACTCTAAAAACGATATAAAAAAGCATAAAGCCAATTCGGCAGCAAACCAACAATAAGTGGTCTTAAAGAAAAAACCTGATAATAAAATGGCAATCCAAGCATCTTATACCCCTCTTGTTTCATACGCATCTCATCCACACGGTATTTAAACTTCCGTCTGTTAAGTGCATTTTTGTCGTCCCGCATTTTATACAATGGTTCCTTTATATTGTATCCCCGATAGCCCCTGGCATACATATTAAACCAAAGATAATAATCCTGCCCCCTTTTGAATCGTTCCGAGTATCCACCCACTGCATCATAAGCCTCTTTACGCACCATGCAAGGCGCATGACAGAAAGGTGATCCGGATACAAAATCCTTTGGTTCGGGGTATTCCTTGGCATTCCCTGTTTTAAATACTCCATTTTCATCAAAATAAAGCATTGCACTACTGACAATTGCAATTTCAGGATGAGCTTTAAGAAATGAAATTTGTTTTTCAAATCTTGTAGGCAACGAAATATCATCGGCATCCATTCGAGCCACAAATTCGGTTTCAACATATTGCAAACAATGGTTGAGGGTATGGCTCAACCCACAATTATGCTCATTCTTTATCAATAGAATGTTATCATATTTTTGTGAATATGCCCGGGCAATGGAATAAGTATCATCCGTGGAACCGTCATCACAAAGAATAATTTTAAAATTTGAATAGGTTTGCGACAATAAAGAATCCATCGCTTCCTCCAGTGTGGAAGCTGTATTATAAATGCCCATTATCACCGTCAATACTGGTGTTTTTTCCATTTTGAGTCTCAATAATTCTCGTTCAATGACATCAAAGATCTAACATAAGTAAACAAATAATAAGCAATAGCGCTACCTAGCAAAACCAGTTGCTGGTATCGGAAGAACCGTCGCTTAAAAAAGGGATAGAATACAACAATGCCCATTAGAAACCATGACAAATAAGCAAACCGATTTGAAAATGCCGCCCTTATGACCAATATCCAAAAAGCATTTGCAGCAACATAAATATTAAAAATCTGAACATATAACTTATCCGTGAA
>JAFGOZ010000418.1 GCA_016926235.1 Bacteroidales bacterium
CATGAAAGGTTTAACTTTGTATTCCATAATTAATTGATTATTAGTTTTTTCCTACTCATAAGGCTTTTCGGTTACGCCCCGTTTTTGGTATGGTTGCCGGGCTCCACTTTATTACGACATTCTAACGTGCTAGTCCCAACTAAAACTAAGGCAATCTTGTATTCTAATGTCGTTAAGTATTTTAGATTCTCCATTAAGAGATATGTTTAAAAAAGGGCAGCTATAATGATAACAATCGCCAACTCCCTGATCAATAAGATCTTTTGCTGTAATAATCAATCCGTCTCCTTTTAGCTGGTAAGTGCTATTTTCAAATTTGCAACTGGTAATGTTATGTGAAATACCATTTATTTGAATTGTACCTTTCTGTTCTTTTTGTGTGTAAAAGATAAGTAATTTGTCGTTTTGCGAAAACGTAATTTGACCAAATCCATCACCACTGTTACTAATTGGCTCTATGTTCATTGGAGCACTTTCTTCGTTTTGGATAGAAACTTCACTTTCACTTTTTCCAAAATATTCAATTTTTCTATACACTATATACTCGGGACTTGGTTCCTGACCATTTTCGGGAATGTATTCAATCTTTTTAGTCCAGTTGCCATATTCATCATATTCGAGGTATTCATATTTATTACTATATGAGCCTGTAAATTTACTATTTACCTGTATCATAACAATATTGTTATTATCGTAGTAATAGAGCTGTAAAATATCAGAGTCCATTCCATTCTGCTCGTTTAAGCCAGTAGTAACACTTTTCAAAAGCCTCTTGTTTTTATAGTAAGCAATTGTTTTAATGGATTCCTCACCTTTGTAAAAACCTATTGATTTAATTTTGTTAAAAAAGATTGCTTGAAATTTATATGTATATAACAAGTTATCATTCACAGTATACCATTTTGATTCGCTTAATTTTCCCTTTTTATAGATAAAAATTTGTTTTGTAATGTAACCACCTGAATGTACATAGATGTTATTTGATTCGATACAAACTATGTTGCCCTCTTCATTATAGTTAAATTCTCGAGTTTCATATTCCACATCGCTAATTTCATGGTTACCTATTTCGTCATCGAAGAATTCTATTTCGTATTTTCTCTCTATTGTATATTTAACTTTACCATTTAGCCCATCCAGTTCCAAAGAAGAAATATTAAGTGGATTCTGAACAAAGAAGAATAAATAAGAAAGGAATATTATACCTACACCAATGGCTAAGATACTGTATAAGTAAATTTTTTTCATATTGTTAATCGTTTTATAATTCGAACTAATCTCGCTTTTAGATGCGTCTAGTATAGAGGATTATTGCTCAAAAAATTTCTCAATGGTATATAAAAACATGACAGATCACACGGTTATTAATTTAGTTATAAGTTTCAGTTTTAATTGCGTTATTTTTCTAATACATAATACCATTTCCCATCAGAAAGAACAAAGTCGTACTTTTCAGTTTCAATTGTACCATTTCCGAATTCAAACTTGAGCGTTACGTTGGCTTTCATTCCATCCTCACTTATTTTTTCATCAATAACACTGAAACTTTTAATATTGCCCTTTTCTTCTATCGATTTTACAACTTTTTGGTCGAAGAGCTCAACAAGCATTTTATTTCTTTCTTGAACCTCGGCTTCTGTAACCTCGTTTTTATCGTAATAAATTTGCTCAACAACGGCTTTAATGTTGCCTGACTGGAGATTTTTTGCAATTTTTTTTGCTGCATCAGAAGGCGAATTTGACCCACTTTGATTACAAGCACCAATTATCAGAATAAATATTGCCACAATTACTAAACTCAACTTACTTTTCATAGTTTTACTTTTTTAGTTATTTATTAGAATGAATAAATTTCTTCGAAATTTGGGTTTGATGATATATCTGAAGGAAAAATAAAATCATCGTTTAAAAATGCAACGCTTAAATGTGTCCTTTTTTTATTGGTAATATCAAACCCCGCGTTCATATAAGAATGCCATACTAATTCAGTACAATACATTTTTGTTGTATCGGACAGATTATACTTATGGTCAAACAATATTTTCATTTCATAAAGACTTTTTGCGGTATTACTTGCCTTTATCCTAAGTTCTTCGGGTATCATTGGGCGTAGTACCAATCCAGTTCTAGCTTCGTTTTCCCCAAAAAAAGCAGTTATTGACTCCATTTTTATTTTATCCTTTTCTTCATCTTTCGTTTCATGAGGCAGTATATGAATAACATACACTGTGTCGTTTTTTATAATTACTATTCCACAATGCGAATATTGTCCATAAGCATCAGCTTTTATAATTAAATGACTTGCTACTCCGTTCCCTCTTCTAAAAACAATATCGCCTTCTTTAATTTGAGGTAATTCTATTTTATTCGATCTATTAGAATCACAACAAGTTATAACAAGAGTCAAGACAACAATGACAAAAAATGTGTTACATATTTTACACTTACATTTTACCACCAGTGAATATGAAAAATTTGAAATTTTCATTTATTGTTTTCTTCTAACTGCAATACTTTTATATTGAATTTTTCTATTTCTGTTAATTTATCATCTACATTATCGTAAAGTGGTTTATACCAAGATTGTTTTTCGAAATATTGTTTTAAATCGACCGATTTAAAACGGTATCCATGCCTTGCAAATATCTCATTTCGGGCTAGCCTTAGCTCGGATTTTGATAAATACAAAGTTTCTAAATAAATTATCCCAGTCGATGCAAATGGATACAAACCATTGACTATTACATCAGAATTTGTAGAAATTGGTTGACGATTTCGTAATTGGTAAAGAAGCTTAGTTCCTTTTTCAACAAAATTGTTTTCATCGGCAATTGCATCATAAAGATCCAATCCATCGGGATAAATCTTTTCGTAATAGAAATAGTTTTTCCCATCAAAAGAAAATGCATTATCGTAAAATGCAAAGTCACTCGCGAACTCGTAAGTTGTTTTAGTTCCGAAACCTGAAGCTATTTGACAATTGGGTTGGAAGGTATACTTCTTGCCAGATTTCAAGTCAGTATATTCACCAGCTAAATCACAATTGATTTTAGCAAAAATTTTTTGCTTCGTTTCGTAGCCTGAATCTTGAACCCTAATAAAATGGTTGGTCATTTTGCCTTTTTCGTCATAAACAACCATTATATCTTGATTGCTTATTTTTTCCAAACATACTGTTTGATTTATCTTTATATACCATGGATCACGCCCCCCCGGATTATTGATTACTTTGTAGCAGTTAAGTTTTTCCGTTTTCTGTAATGTAAGTTCCATTCCTCCTTCATGTGAGTCACCTCCTACGAAATAAAGAATGTTGTTGTTTTGCCTTTTTAGCCTTAAAAATCCATCGCTACCTGACCAGTAACTATTAAGATTTATAGTTTGAGATAAAGCTCCGATACCTATAAAAACAACGCCAACAATAATCAATAAGCATCTTTTGTTTGTGAATAATAATTTTGAAAAATTGCTCATATTTGTATACTTTATTTTATTGTATTTTAGTCTTTAATCAGATTTTTAATATTAATCCTATTTAATACTCGGCCAATGGTAATGACCGATTTAATTTTACAAATCTTTTAATTTGTCAACAATTACAATTTCTCTATATAACATTCCATCATACGAAACCCATGAACCAAAGCCAGTGCGGCCTATATCGCTAATATCCAATTCCAACTTAAATACACCGTTTTTCAATAAATGGTCTGGTTCCCATAATGTAATAGTATATATTGAACTGTTCACATCGATAATGTTTGATGCTTGAACCTCAGCAGCTTTATGAATGCGTTTTGAATAAGTTCCTTCAAAGTTAGTACGGGATTTATTAACGATGGAATAACCACTAACAGAATTAGTGGACGGATCTACTACTGTGATGTATATTTCTATGCCTTTTAATCCAAGTGCGCCACAATACATATCAATTAGCGGGTGATTGCCTGAAGGGCAATTATCGAAATTGCAATCAGGATAATTTTGACCAGCACGTGTAATCTCCACCTTTGGCTCTGGTAGCGATTTCTTTTGTTCTTCACCTGAAACCATTGGAATATCAGCTACTTGTTCTAGCGTATCTTTTTTTTCTGTGGTTTCTGTTCTTTTCTTGTTAGAACATGCATTGAAAAGGGCGACCACCAAAATTAAGATCAATAGTAATTTCATATTCTTACTTTTACATTTTCAAGAACTCGTTTTAAGCAAAAAACGATCATTTCTCATTAAATTTTTATTCACTCTTTATGCATCTAACACTATAACCAGATCTATCATAGCCATATGAAGTTGACAGGAAACTATTATTACTACTACTTAAGCGATAACTATTGATTGTATTCCCAAATATGTTTGATTTTGAACACCAAAACATTGCGTATGTTTTTATGCTCTCAAAATCTTGAAATGAATTTGATGATGCATCTCTCTCCCCTCCTGGTAAAGCGTTAAAGCCCAACTCATTTGTTGCTCCTGCGTTTGGGGCATTCCAGTTTGTAGTGCCCACTTCCTTTAGTTTGCCACCAATATTCGTAAAAAGAAAGTTTGATAAAGTTTTAAAATCATCATCACTTGGAACTCGCCATCCTGTTGGGCATAATTTATTTGTATTTACTGCAATTCTATTATATAAGGCTCCGTATGTATTTTTGTATTGAGCCATATCGTTGTTATAGTAGCAATAGGCCGGATTATTTGTAGTTGTCCAGTCTTGTTTGTTTATTTTTAATGCGATGGCTGTCCCGTCATTCAATTTCGTTGTTTTCAAGTTCTCTGCCATCCATGTTTGGAAGCCAATATTAACCACTGGGTATACGTTACCATCAATATCGGTAACGGTTTCGTTTGGTAGAGTTGCAAATGAGCGCACATCCCCATAGTCTACCCCCTTATCGGTAATAGCATACGCCCTATAATAATAGATAGTTGCAGGTTTTAATCCGGTTATAAAGCAAGCAAAGAAATCGGAGGTTTGATTGTTCACAATTTTATTGCCTGCAATTGTTGGCGCATTGGCATAAATTCCATAACATATTCCTTTTTCTGTAATAATTAACTCATTATCGTTCTTTAACCTTCCTTCACATTCAGCTATATCTTGAGTAATATTCTTAGAAATTCCGGTAAAAACCTGAACATAAGAAGAATCAGCTCCACCACCCCAAACGGGCACTCCATTTTTCATCATCAGAATAAGGCCATCAATACCCGGATCAAGATAAACCCAATTAAATCCATCCCAATAAAGCATTTGCCCTTTTACACCACCATCATTTAAGGCATCAGCTTTTTTTGCATAATCTGCACTATCTGAATAATTTGCATAAAACGAATTATCTGAATCTTCAGCATACAAAGCATAAGGAACACTCATTACCTGTGTGGTAGATGAGAGTAGATAATTTGTGCCACCTTCAGGATCAATTTCAATTTTAAAGTAAAAATTACCTTCTGACCAGTTAACTTCGCCTAAAGCACCTTTAACTGCAGTACCATTACCTATTTCAAGGGTCATTAACCCATTTTTATTCGTTGTTGTTTTATGTATCTCGGAGAATTCAATTGCCCCATCCTCATAGTCTTTTAAAATGCTTAATTTTACACCAATAACCTTTTCAACTATTGGATTTTCATCATTATCACGAATTAAAGATTGGAAGCTCATCTTTTGAGGTGATTGAGCGAAAAGTGTTAAGGTAAAAAACACCAATACTAAAATTACAACTGACTTTTTCATACAATTATTATTAATTATTAATGGCTGTATAAAACTCGCATGTATATATTTTCAACATCTTAAGTGTATATATCTCACATGCCTTTTTCATATGTTATTAGTTCTTAATTATTTTAAATGATCGAGAAGAGTTATTATCTCTTTTCAATGTTAGAAGATACACCCCATTGCTTAAGTTGAAAATTGGAATCGTTGTTTGCTTGCAAAGAATCATTTCAGAAAGTAAAACCTTTCCATTTAAATCACTCAAGCTATATTCAATACCGTCAAACCCATCTTCAAGTAATTCTAGAGTTACACAATCGTAAGCAGGATTAGGATAAACATTTAGCTTAGTGGAATTGACAAAAATATCTGTATTGGTGATGTCTATAACTGAAAGTGCTTGTTGTACTCCCATAGAAAGTGTTCCTGCATCGTTGAATGTTGTTAAATATGCAATTTGACCAACAGAGTAGCTTATTTCTCCATTCCCATTTTTAAAATTGTTACCCATACTAACAAAACCGCTTTGAGAATAACTCAAAAACGAAATGGCAAAAAATAACAAACAAAAAAATATAACTGGCTTTCTCATATATTTATTGCTTTACTTAATTTACCATAAACTTTTATACTCAACATTTTTTGGCTGATTATTACCATACGCAACACCCACATCACGGTAAGCTTTAATTCGCTGAGATTCTAAATCAATTTCTTTTTTAAGTTTAAAATCCCATTCTCTGTTGTCAATTTCTCTAATTTGTTTGGCAATTTGTTTACTCAATGTCTCAATATCATTAAAACAAGCAGATTCAGGATTGATTGTGGAAAGAATTTCTGCAGCAGATTCTGCTGCATCATAATTTTGTCCTGCATTCCAAATGTTTTTAGCAGCAGCAAGTTTCGATTTACATTCCCAATCTATTTTATTTTGATAAATCTGTCCAATAGCGTTCATTGCTTTATTATAACATTCAAAGCATACTTCCGGTATTCCCATTAATGTATAAATAGCCTCATCAAATTGATGCTGACTTTCAAGTGTCTTGGCATGCTTAATTATAAAATCACAATTAGTATTATAGTATGTAATAATTTTTCTTTTACCATCTGAAACAAATTTTTCGATGTTTATATTTGAAGGATCTATATTTTTAAGTGCTGCGTTATATGCTTTAGTTTCATTTGCACCAACTCCTTTTACGGTTATTGTAGTACTAGCAAAAGACTTTCCTTCATAACCATCACCAATATATAAAGTTACATCAGAAGTTATAGCAAGCATTGGAGGTGTTGTTGATGTATACTCTTTTGATTGTGTAATTACATTTGCACTTATTATAAATCTCGGCATCAATTCACTAGCACCCAATCCATAACGCGTTGAAATTTGAGATAATTTATTCTCCAGACTAGATCTTAAAGCATCAGGTAATTCTTCGATATTTTCAGGTATGTAAGTATTTAGGGCTATTCGAGCCATATCGTTTAACCTACCTTCATCGTTTTGTGCAAAAGTGCAAGTAGCAAAGCACACAACAACTAATGCAATTATTTGTATTATCTTCATATTTAGTGTATTAAAAATTTATTTTTCGCCAATAATAATGGTAACTCCGCCTAAACCTTTTGTCATAACCTTAGACTCAATAGAATAACTTGATCTTAAATATTTTCTCAGATCCTGGACCCAGGCCCTTGAATCAATTGACATCCCATTTGCATTATAAAGAGGTATCCGTACTTGTTCGAATAGCATCATACTTTCAGTTGCATCAGTAGTACTAAACCGATGATTAACAGTATTATCATTAACCCATTTTTCAATTATTGTTCCTAGTTCTTCATCATTATATTCTGATTCAAGGTCACCTTCGAAACTATTCCAAACTCTAACTCTTAATGATATTTCACGACCATTCTCAAAAATATCTTCAAAATGATTTTGCAATTGAGCATTAAAATTCTCGAGATGGCTTAAAACAGCTTCTTCGAGCAGAACAGGCAATTCTGTGCTAAATGATTGACTGCCTGTGCCCGATGCTCCTGCTACTTGTTTATCGGTATAAGCGTCAATACCTTGCAAATTGAACGTTATTGATTTCTTTGGGCCTGAGTTATTAACAACCCAAGTTAGCTGCATCCATATATCAGCTTTAGCAGTCTTTCTCAATTTATCAATTGGACTCTCAACTACATCAGCACCACTTTTACTTGTCAACATAGCATCTTCAGCCGATTCATTAGCTAAAGTTTTTAATGCAGACTCAAGATTTTTTAGTGGAAATCCTCGTTCGGCCATTAATTCATTGATTTTGCTTATTACAAGCAGCAAATCTGTGCTTTCTTGAAATGCCATTTTATAATCAGGATATTTTTGAGTATAACCCTGATTATCAATCGACATTATATAACCATTACTATTACACCATACATCACTTGGCACTACCATTAACGTTGGCTTTTTTGCTTGTCCAAAAGAAGCTAGTTCAATAAGAATAAGCATTACAAAGAATAAAGTTTTATCTAGTCCTGTCATATTATTTATTTTAGAATTCCATCAATTCTCATTTTTTCAATTAAACCGGGCCTGTTTACCCTTATTATAACACTACGAGAAGTTTGATAATTAGCTTTTTGCTTTTCCCTAAGAATTCGATGACTAATTTTCTCATCTTCGAGCGAGATATAATTCAGAAATTCACCGCCATCTGCAAAAAATTTATTGAAGTAAACTTCATTCTTTTCATGCACATTTACTTCTCCTAAAACAGGCCTTACCTGACAATCAGCTTTTCCCGCTTTTACTCCATTGAATAAAACTTCACTAACAGCAGTTTTCTTAGCCTGCTCAACTGCATCGAATCTATTACGACCAGTACCCCATACTTTTAATGTTTGTGAACCATCCATTTCAACACCCAAACATTCAATAGGATGATTGGTATATGTGGCAACTTTCTTTTGGGGATTACATGAACTTGTTATGAGGCTTATAAAACCTATAATTATTCCAATTATTAATATTTGTATTTTCATGTGTATATAATTACTTTTTTATTACTGACTTTCTGTTGGATCGAAAAGCACAACAATGAACTTTGAAACATACCCAAATCGCTTATACCGATTTGGCGGGAGAACTCGCAATATTTATACATCTCCTTTTAAGACATTCTGCCATGCTCGTTTCGTTTCATTTTATTTTATTAAAATCCTGCATCTAATTTTTTTGCTATACCTGCTGCTTCCAACTCTTGTCTAAGAGCAGAGTGCATTACTGAGACATTGATTGCGACCTTGTATGTTTTTTTGTCAATTTTGATTCTTTCTTGAACACCTTCGCCAGAAAGAGATACAAAATTTAAATATTTACCTGCAGGAGAAAAAAATAGCTTAAAATAATCTTCATGTGCCTGCTCAGCACCGGGTTCGTTTAGCAATGGCCGTTTCATACATCCTTGTCCTGCTACAATTCCCTTAAAGATAACTGCATGAACAGCATTTCTCTTAGCTTGTATCATGGCATCTTCAGGGCTTTTGCCATACCCCCAAATTTTAATAAGTTGACTTCCTTGTAAACCTGTTCCAAGACATTCCACCTCGTAATTGCTATCGATATAACCGGCAATTTTCTTTTCCCTTTTTGTTTGAGCCTGAACAAACAGGCTTAAAAATATAAAGGAAAACACACAAAATATTAAAAACCCTTTTTTCATATTTAAAAAATTTTTAGTTGCTAAATATCTTTTATATCTAGATTTTTAAATCATCTGACCTATTTTCATAAAAGAATATCATAAATATTATTCAAATGTGTTTAATACTTATTCATACTCATTTTATAATATCTTGTCTATTTTATAATTAAATTATAATCTTCAAGCCTGTTACCATGCTTATTCCTTTTCTATTATAGAAATAATCAGACCAACCAGAATCTAACTCAACTGAAGTCTCCTCGCCTTGTGTTAAATATGAATTACCACGAAACAAATAATAATTAATACCAGCAAATAATTGAACATTGTGAAATATATTCATTCCTGCCTTTACTCCAATAATTGTAAATTTATTAGATATCCGTAATTGTTCTTCAACCACCTTACTACCTGTTAGTTCAGTACTTTCTCTGCCAAAGCCAAGTTTGTAAGAAGCATGAAAATTTCTCCAGAAATAATGCTCCTTAATTAAACCAAAAGAAGAACGACTAAAAGAGTATTTATTAGAACCACTATATAGCAAATCGCTATAATTACCTGAATCAAATCCAAATTCACCATAAATATTAAGACCCGGAAATAGGTGAATGCCTAGATTTTTACTAAATGCTCTCGAAATATTGTATGATAAACACCAATCTGTCCCTCCTATTCCACCCATAAGTAGTGCAGCTGAAAATGCAAGACCACGATCATTTTTTTGCTTAACATACATTCCAAAATTATCAATTACTCCACCTGCAGCCTGATAAAAAACCGATGGAACAGATTCACCTTTGGTTTCATGTCTATTATCTGCAATCTTTTTAACTCTTACCACAGCTTGCCTATCCTCAATAATTTTTTGTTTTGAATTGATCTTATTCTCCATCACAAAAAATCGTTGGTCAATATACAATCCTTCTTTCTTTCCTATTGTTGCACTTATCGGATTCGTACTAAGGATGTTAATTTTAACTTGAAAATCATTTACCTTACTTTCCAATTTTGTTAATATGTTATCGGCTAATTTGGCATATAATAATTCCAACTTACCACCTACACTACTTAATTTTGCTAATATATTTGTAAACTGATTATCACTTACCGAAACAAAAGAAACATATTCTGCCTTAAAATTTGCTTTATCAAAATCTTCTCTTTTTTTATTTTTAATATTATCATCATCTGTATCGTTTATCCAAAGATTATTATAAAAATTAGCACTGGTCTCTTCATCCCAAACTAATCTGTACAAGTATCCTCTTGCTGATCCAGAAAAATAAAGCACTTCATTCTTTTCGTTTTTATAAGGAGTAATATCTGAACAATTAATAAAAAGTATATAGCTCTTCTGTAAAAGCTTTTCACCCATATCCTCCAAAATTTTGCCTTGTCTTTGACCTGCAACAGCTGTCAAATAATCATTATCACTTGCATTATATCTTCCCCTTTCTTTAATTAATTCCATATCCATCATTCCACCAGTCGATCTATTAAACCACTTAGCTACAATCTGATTAGGAATATTTGACTGATTAATATTTGAAAAAATCTTATTAACATCATCAGCACTTGTCGAAATATTGTTAATATCTATCTTTTCTATACGAGTTGAAATACTATGATTATCAAATTTATCGGGTACGATAGAATTAGTTTGAAAAAAATTAATTATTGATTTTCTTATGCTTTGATTAATAGTTTCATCCGGAGACGGATCATCAATATAAACAACAGTAAGCGAAACGCGAGAATAAGAATTATTTTGACTCTTTTCTTGACCAAAAACATTTATACAGAATAAATGACCTAAAACTAAAACAAGTAATATCTTTATTTTCATGATTTGTGTTTAATTTGATTAATATTTTTAAGGTTTGAATATACATTTCGCATCATAACTCAAATTTTTACTATTACCAAAACTAATTAATAGCGTCTGATCTCTCCATCA
>JAFGOZ010000419.1 GCA_016926235.1 Bacteroidales bacterium
TCATTTGAATTTATTAATTTTAACACGATATTCGATACTCAGTACACGATACTTATTAGGGGGGTGACCCAAATTGTCAGAATGTAGAAAAATATTATTCCGAAACCAGAATGGTTTCTCACTTGTTGAATTAATGGTAGCGGTAGCTATTCTAGCTTTAGCAGCTTTTGGTATTTTTCAAGCATTTAGTGCCGGATTTATGGGTATGACAGAATCAAAAGCAAGAACAATTGCTACAAATTTTGTGCAGGAAAAGATGGAAGAGTTAAAAAATAAAGATTTTGATGAAGTCGTTGATATATCTGCTGAAACTATGACCTCAGGAGGTATTGAATTTACACGATATATTAATGTTGATTTTATTGATGGTACTACTAACCTTGTTTCAGCTGAGCCGACAAACATTAAAAGAATAATCAACACTGTTAACTGGAGTATTCATGATAAAAACCAAACAGTTCAAAGTCAGCTATTGATTCAAGAAACGCAGTTTACACCGGGCGATGCAAATAGATTGGTATTATTTGCAGACCCTTACAATGTGGTATTACCTGTAACCGATAATACTGATATTATAGCAGTTATAAAGGATGAAGATGGTAACACAATTACAGATTGGGATGGTAGTGATATAACTTTTACAATTATAGATGGCTCTGATTTAGGAACCCTGTCAACCTATGCTGTCACACCTGATTCGAATACCGGAATTGCCAGGGTTACCTTTACTTCAACTGGAACTGGCAGCGATGCAGCAGAAGGTGTAGTAAAGATTCAAGCAAGTGTTACCAGACCGGATTTAACTATATTAACTAATACCATAAATATTAATGTTACTTGGGGAGCAGTAAAAATTGAGGTTACTGCTGATCCTACTAGTATTAGGGCAGATGGAACAAGTATTTCTAACATCACTGCGGAAATACAACGTGCAGATGGTTCCACCGCAACTGGAGGAACCTTTGATGTTACTTTCATGGTATCAGGTCAAGGTACATTGATTGGTGATAATACCGTAACTGCTTCCTCAGAGAATGGATATATTGTTATTATTCAATTACAATCCACTACTACTCCTGGAATTGCGGTTGTTAGTGCCACTTCTCCCGACCTATTTAGTGATTCCTGTGATGTTCAGACATCCGGAATTCCTGCAGGTGTTTCCATCCAAGCAGTACCTGAAGTGATTTATGATGATGATACCGCGGATATTATAGTAAAAATTGTTGATGTTAATGGGATACCAGTTATTCCAACTGAGACAATTACTGTTTCTTTAAATATTTCCGGAGATGGGAATTTATTTGATTTAAACGGAAATTTAGTTAATTTGTTAGAATTTAATAGTGTGCATACGATAGAAGTTAGATACAGTCCTTCTCCTGATATTGGCACTGAAAGAGATGTTACGATTAGTGCATCTACAGTTGACTGGAGCGATTCAGTTTTGGTTAATGTTCTTCCAAAATTGATTCCAGACCATATTGTTCTACAGGCAAATCCTGCTAACATACCTGTTGGCGGGGGTTCTTCCGGAACTACTAAAATAACAGCTATCGTAAAAGATAGCAATGAAAAGACAGTTCACAATTATAGTGGTTCAGTTAATTTCATAGCGTCTATGGGAACATTATCAGCAAGTTCAGTTCCTTGTAATCAGGGGATTGCTGAGGTCTATCTAGAATCAGGTTCTATTACAGGATTTGCGACTGTAGATGCTGTTACCTATTATGATGCAACTGAACTATCTAGTTCACTCGAAGTTGGTTTTTATTCGACTGCGCATCATATTGCTTTGGATGCCGACCCTTCTGCCATCCCTGTAGGGGGTGGGAGTGCTGGAACTTCAAAATTAACTGCTTATATTAAGGATATAGATGGAGTCACTGTTGAAAATTATGATGGGAAGATTGAATTTTCATTTGATCAAGGATTTGGTTCTACTGCGGAATTTAAGTACGTATCAAATCCTAATTATACTGTCCCTGTGTTTAAAGGAAAAGCTTCTATTGATATAGAATCTTTACAAAACAGTGGAAATGCAGAATTAACTGCAGCAGTAAATGAAGGTGATAGTGCTACTAGTGGAGGAACAATTGTTTATATTCAGAAAGTGTTGCAGGGACCCGTGATGGATAGTGTAGAATATATTGAATATTCCGCTAATAAAAAGGGAGTTACTTGTGATGTGGAAGTGTTAGGGGGAGATTTGCCGATTGTTGAAATGATGATCTCATGGTCCCCTGATGATGATGGTGCTGTATTGTTAAGCATAGAGCTAAATGGTAGTGATGTTACGGCTGATGTATTACCTGAACAAATGTTAAATGGAAATACGATTGATATAACTGATACAGATCTTTTAACAGGAACTTCACCAGTTACTTTAGCTTTCGACCAGGGTATCACCGATAAAGATATTATTATTGATTTTGTTCCTAGCAGCTCAAATTACCATATGAATGGTTATACTGTGAATATAGACAAACAATAATTTTTGAAGTATAAATAAAAATAACAATAATCAATAAATGGAAGTTAGTTGTATGGTCCGGGAAAATTCAAATATAACAGAAAAAGGATTTACTCTTATAGAATTAATGGTTGTTGTAGTCATACTGTCTATTGTTACTTTAGGTTTGGTTACATTTTTTACTGGCGGAGCACGCTCATGGATCAGTGGCCAGAGCCAATTGAAATCACAGCGAGAAGCCAGGCAGGCAATGGAATATATGGTTAGAGAAATAAGGCATGGTGAGAGTGTTGTTACTGGAAATACCCATACTGTGACTCTGGCAGTACCGCAGTTAGATAGTGACCCAGCTTACCAGGTTACTTATTCCTGGTCAGGAACAAATTGGGATCCGGTTAATCGGGAAGTGAATTCTGTTATCAGTAATGTAATAGATTTCACATTTGAATACTATTGTGACACTGACCCGGTTAACCCCATTACATCATTACCGGTTTCAGTCAGTGATAATGTGAACAAAATTCATATTCAATTGCAGATAGATACAGATAAGGATAGTAAACCTGATATTGAGTTAAATTCAGATATTGATTTGAGGAACTATGGATTGTAATAAAGTTTTTAAATAAAATTGTAGTAGAATTGAAAGCCCAGTTATAGTTCCCTTACTTGATTTTTAAATGAAAGGGGGTTTACAAGAAAAATGATTCTTAGTCTTTTCTCAAATAAGAAAGTGAAATTTAAAAAAATGATGAAAAAAGAAAAAGGTATGGCGTTAGTTGCCACAATTATCTTTGTAGCAGTTTTGACATCATTTGCTTTAGCAATCTTATCTATGACGGGGGATGATTCAAAGCTATCAACATTACACCGAGAATCAACCCGCGCTTTTTATTTGGCAGAGGCAGGTATCGAAAAATCGCTCTGGTTATTAAATACACCGGTAAGCCAGGGTGGAAAGGGAATTAAATGGAGAACGGATGAAAGCGGTACATCCGATCCTTATCATAGTGAGGTAAACTCAGGTGAATTTTTTGATGTGACAGTAGAAACAACCACTGAACCGAGTCCGGGTATTCCTGAAATAGTTTCGATTGTTTCCACAGGAACGGTTACTGGAAGCGGAGACTATGATAAAGGAACCAGAAAAATAAAGGTGAACCTTAGGAAGGGCATTTCCCCCTCTCCGTATATGTTATATAATTATGCTATTATGACTTACGCTGAAGACTCAAATTTAGTGTTTAATGGGCACGTGGAGGTTGAAGGCGATATACACTCTAATGGAGATATTACAGGCAACGGTTGGGATCCTGATGCAGATGTAGATGGAAACATATCTTATGCAGGAGACAGTACAGCAATTACCGGAGAAAATGTAAGCCCAGCAGGTGTTGAATCCTATCCATCCATTGATTTTGAATATTATGAAGCCAATGCTGCTGTAGTATATGATGATGACACTGCCTATGAAATTGGTGATGAAGTATTAAATGGCATCCATTATTTTAAAGGAGATGTGACTATCTCTAGTGACTTATTGGTTATTGGAACGATTGTTGTTGAAGGGAATATTACAGTTCAGGGGAATCCAGACATTACTTTATTACCCGATGCAGAAATAAGCCTGGTTATGGCAAATACCGGAGATATTGTATTAAATGGAAATGTACATATTGAAGGTATTGTTCATTCAGAAGGAACTATAACATTTAATGGGACCACTAATATAGAAGAAGGAGCAGTTCTGGCTGCAGATGGAACTATAAATGGTACGGGTGCAGATACAAAAATAGTATATGATGTCACGAATCAAGAAAAGCCAGTTCCCGGAACCGGCATAGAGGTATGGAAGAAAGATTCCTGGCGGGAGATATAAAAGAAGACTGATTAAACCATCTTGACCATACAAAGAATCCAGATAGTGCAAAATGATATAAAAAAAGTAAAAAATTATTCAAAAAGAATTGCCATTTAAAAAATTGTTATATATAATGAAAATAACACGATGCTGAAGTATTATATTCTCTCAATTTCATAACACGATTGTTAGAAACGCTTGCGAGAATTGTTGCATGATTGCATTTATGCAGGATTGCAAGAATGGGTAAAAAAAGTATAAGTATATAGTTTAATACAAAAACAAAGATGTGAAATCTCAAAGTATTTAAAATAATCAACAAAAAGCTGAAAAATTTATGATAATTGTTGCATGATTGCATGAAAGGGTAGATTAAACAAGTATATAGTATTGAGTATGTGGTATGTAGTAAATGCCGTGTGAATAAATGAATGAGATTACCACGACTGGCTAAGCCAGTCTCGTAATGACAAATTAGTCGTGAGTATCGAGTATGTAGTATATAGTTGAATAATATAAGGGTGTTCAAGTTAGGTTTAATACAAAAGATAGAAGAGCCACTGCCACTCCGGTGTAGGAAAATAAATTTTAAAAGATGATATCTTGAGCATAGGAGAGTGGTTCGTTGAGGAAGTTTGATATTAAAGTACCAAAACGCAGTATTAGTGAGTTTTGTAAACGGAATCATATCCGAAGTTTATCTCTTTTTGGTTCTATTTTACGACAGGATTTTTCGCAGAGCAGTGATATAAATATAATTGTTGAATTTGAAACTGGCTATGAACCTGGTTTTTTCAATTTGGTTGAAATGGAAGAAGAGCTTTCTGCAATATTTGGTGGACGGAAAGTTGATTTAAGAACCCCCGATGACTTAAGTAAATACTTTCGTGATGATGTATTAGCTGAGGCAGAGGCATTGTACCTTGAAAGCTGATTTGGTTCGTATTTATCATATGTTAGATACAGCTCGTGAGATATTGGGTTTTTCTACGGGTAAAACACGAATTGATCTGGATAATGATAGGATGTTGAGCCTCTCGATTGTTCATCTATTGGAAATTATTGGTGAGGGTGCGGTCGGTGTATCTTTAGAGTTTAAAGAAAAATATCCTCAAATTCGCTGGAATGGAATTATTGGATGCGTAACCGGCTTATTCACGGATATTATGACATAAACTTGGATATTGTTTGGAAAACTGTTATAGAAGATATTCCTCCACTTAAAGCAGACCTCGAAAAAATTGTTGAACAAGAGGAATAACTTTAAAGATTTTTCCAAGAAATGATGACTAGATACTTTTTTAATCGATTTTATAATTTTAATTTATTAAATAAAATTTTTTGT
The DNA here is from genome assembly GCA_016926235.1 of Bacteroidales bacterium. Next base: position 5,680 of record JAFGOZ010000419.1, read on the forward strand.
ATTTATTGTTTTTTAACGCTATACTAATTACAAGCGTACTTTAGTAATTTAAAATTGAACGTTAATTATTTAACTTATTCACATTTTAACTGAAAACTATAAACTGACAACTGACAACTGCTTAA
>JAFGOZ010000420.1 GCA_016926235.1 Bacteroidales bacterium
AATTATAACAAATTAAAAATCAATGATGAAGCAAACTGCGCTTTAGCGCTTTTATCAATTGTTACTTTTTTTTCGGACAGTAATGATTATTTTTATGAATTCAATCCATAAATATGAAAGAAAAAGACTGGAACCCTCAATTATACCTTAAATTTGATACAGAACGTGCACAGCCGTCCATTGACCTGGTAAACCGAATAAACCTGGATTTTCCTGCATATATCCTTGATGTTGGATGTGGACCGGGAAACAGTACACAGGTTCTGGTAAACCGCTGGCCTGAAAGCAAAATTACTGGTATTGATAATTCACCGGCAATGATCGAAAGGGCCGGGAATGATTATCCAAAACAGGAATGGATTCTCATGGATGCAAGTAATATATCATTGGACAGAAAATATGACCTGATTTTTTCGAATGCAACTATTCAGTGGGTACCTGATCATAAAAATATGCTGAAGAACTTCTATTTACTTTTAACTGAAAAGGGGGTACTGGCTGTTCAAATACCCTTATTCTGGGATATGCCGTTAGGGAAGTCGATTCGTTCTGTTGCAGATAAACCAAAATGGAATGAGTTAACTAAAGGAGTATATGAGTTATTTACAATTCATAATAGCTCATTTTATTATGATGAATTATCAAAATTGTTCAGAAATATTCATTTGTGGGAGACATATTATATTCATATCATGGAGTCCCATAAATCCATTATTGAAATGGTAAGCAGTACTGGTTTGAAACCTTACATAGAACGATTTGAAAGGGAAGAAGACAGTAACGCGTTTATTAATGAAGTATTTGAAAGAACTTTAAAAGACTATTCTTTACAAAATGATAGCAAAGTACTATTCCCCTTTAAGAGATTGTTTTTTGTAGCATATAAATAGGAATTTTACCGTTTATGCTTTCTCCCACCAATAGCCATCTTGCCTGTAATTTTCAATATCCACCCGTTCTCCAATTTCAGGAAGTATGAGTTTTATTTCCTTTTCTTTTGCACATTCTAAAAGCCTCATAACAGGTTCGAGGTACGAATGGAATGCCAGGTTGAACGTGCCCCAGTGAATGGGCAACAGTTGTTTTGCCCTTATAAATTCGTGCACTTTTGCTGCTTCCTCGGGAAATGTATGAATTTGAGCCCACAGCCTGTTATAAGCTCCAATCCCGATCATAGCCAGGTCAAATGGGCCATATTTTTCACCAATATCCTTATAACCATCAAAGAATCCTGTATCTCCACTATGAAAGAAGCTGCCATGTTTTCCTTTCACTGCCCAGGAACACCAAAGGGTTTTATCCCGGTTATTGAACCGTCTCCCGCTAAAATGCTGACAGGGTATAGAAATGAATTGTGTATTATTTAAAGTAAAGGTCTCATGCCAGTCCATTTCAACAATATTTTGTGATAAAATACCCCATTGCAGCAAGGTTGCTTTAACGCCCAGGGGAACAAGAAATTTAGTATTCTTTCCTCTGAAACTTTTTAAAGTAGGCATATCCATATGATCGTAATGATCATGTGAGAGGAGGAGGATATCAATTTCAGGAATTTCAGAAATTTCCAAAGGTGTTTCATGCAATCTTTTAACACCGGCCCAGCTGATGGGTGATGCCCTTAGGCCCAGCACCGGATCTACGAGTATTCTCAGGCCGTCTAAATCCAAAAGCATTCCCACATGGCCCAGCCAGATCACTTTAAGTTTTTGTGATGGATTACCTTTAAAATCCTCTCTTGTTAATTTATTTACAGGAACTTTAAACTCCGGTTTTTTTATAATACGCCTGCTTTTTCGATAATCTTTCCATACTTCAATAATATGGATTTTCATGGATATTGTTTGCTTATTCAGAAATTTGTTCCCATTATGAAAGGATGATTTAGCAAGGTTCTTCATTTCAAATGCAGATGGTTTCTTTCCAAATGTCTCATTTCTGAAAAGGATATGCACCAGAAATATTAAAACAATTATTATTACAGCAGCAATTAGCATCTTATTGGTTAATGAGAAAAACAAATATAACAGAAATATCTCTGGAAATTTGCAGGCAAGTGAAGCTTTGGATTACACGCAGAAAAAGCAATCATTTCAACGACGTTGTCCAATATAAGAAGTGAGAAGGTTAAAATAATTATTAAATTAACTATTCTTCGCTTATCATTATCAACCTATTTATTTTTTCTAATAATGTAAGAAAAATAAACATATTCTCCTGACGCAAATTGATTATACGTTGCAGAACCTACAGTTCCGGCAAAATTAAGCGCGATCTTCTGAATTAACCGGGGCGCTAATTTTTTAACCAACGACCTCCTTCGCATGTCATCTAAATCCAAAGCTCTTACAATGTTTGGAGTGATTTCTTCTTCTTTAAGAATTTCCATCCCGGTATTTTGAAGTTGATCTTTTAAGATATCCATCTCATGAGGATAGCGAAAATCTGTATAAAGAAAATATCCTCCAGGTCTTAACAAACGTCTTACCTCAGTCAAAAAAGCTTTCATATCAGGGTATCTGTGTGATGATTCAACATTTAAAATTACATCAAAGGTATTGTCTTCAATCGATAATTTCTGTGCATCACCTCGCATAAAGTTAAGGTTTTCATGAGGATAATGTCTATTGCAAAAACTTATCGCTACTTTATCCAGATCAACACCTTGTGCAGAAGCAGGATTAAATGTTCTTACGGTATATGCTAATCCTCCTCCGCGGCCACAGCCAATTTCAAGTATATCTTTTCCGGCAAGTTCCACGGAACTGGTTAGATGATGATACAGCTGAATAGAGTACCTGTTTGCTTCATCTTCTCTACTGAGTGATACATGGCATCTTTTATCCTCATATCCATAATTCATAAATAGAATCTCTGCATGCTTGTCTTTTTTATTTACATACCAGTACCAGGCTCTGAAAATAGATTCTCTTAAGTTCATGATGTATTAAATGAAATTTTCTGTTTTTCCAATTATTTTCCCAGTTCATACACCTGCTTCCTTACATTTTGTGCCCAATCATAGGGTTTGCGTTCATTTGTAAAGGTTTTGCAGTTTATTGGTTTTCCAATTTTTACTTTTATGGTCTTATTTTGTTTTTTAAACATTTCCCGTGTAAGCAACATTAGCTCAATATAGGCTTTAATTCCTAAAAATCTTCTGATAATGAAGATGAAATTAAACAGCTTTGAATTCCTGCCATAAAAATAAAATGGCACAATATTTCTGTTACTCTCAACAGCTTTTGTAATAAAACTCTTTGTCCAGGCAGTATCTTCAATTTTGCCATTATATTTTCTCGAAACTTCACCTGCAGGAAAATGAGTAATAGGAGTATCGGAATGATACAGTTTATCCAGCTCAATAATAGTATCTTTGGGATTTTTACCAAAGACATTCACTTGTGCTATTAATGGCCTCAAATGTGGTACAAACATAAAAGCATCGTTGCCAATTGCTTTAAGTGTGCCATATTTTGAGGAAACGATATACGTAAGGATAAGTCCGTCGATAATACCAAACGGGTGATTGGCCACAAAAAAACATTTTCCTGACGCTGGAAGGTTTTCCATTCCTTCAATTATCAGTTGAAGATTAAATTCCTCGATCATCTTTTTAAGAAAATCAGGGCCTTCGATGTTAGCATATTTATTCAGTATGCTATTCATTTTCTTCTGTTTAATAATACTTTCAATTAATCTAACTGAGAACCGCGGGAGCCTTGAAAGAAATTTTGAATCACTGTCCCTGATTATACTGGCAATATCTATATATTTTTTATCTTCCATTTTTACTAAAGGGGGAAATTCGTTCTATTATCAATTTTAAGATAAAATGGTGAATGGGAAATAATAGGGATATACTTAATTTGAACCATTTTATATTATTCTCCTTTTACTCTCTTTGTAAATATCTATCTTTCCTTCTACTGTAATCCTTGTTTTGGAATAAAAAAGTTTGTAAATGTACGTATTTAAATTGGGAAAATCGATTCCCGATATTCTTTCTTCATGTCATTCTTGTTATTATTTGTTAAAAATTACCACTTTAGCAGGTTCTTCTGATAAACAATAATTCTATTTTTGAAAAAAAAATGGATATGTCCGAAAAATCGCCAAACCCGGAAATATTGTTTCAACTGGTAAAGATGGAGATGCCCTTTGGGAAGTACAAGGGATATAAAATTTGTGATTTACCTGAATATTACCTGGTCTGGTTTAAGCAAAAAGGATTTCCTGCCGGTAAACTGGGAATGTTACTGGAAACCATGTATGAAATTAAATTGAATGGACTGGAGTATCTATTAAAACCATTGAAGAAATATTAGCATAACCAGTATTTTTTTAACTTTTTTATTTATCTTTTAAATTGAAATTTAAAACATGAGTATATGTACTTGTTATTTCCCGGACGTCATCATGTAATGACTGATTTTCAGTTTAAATACCTGTATAGCCTTATTCAGACTGGCTTGGAAAATGAATTGGATGTGGAAGGAAATCAGCTGAAAATAATGGAAAGACTTGATGCAATTATATTTGCAGTTACTTCTTCCAATCACAGCAATACCAAAAGAAATCCTTTTCCATTCTATTTAAGGGCAATTGCTATTGAGGATTTTGCTGAAGACCTGAATATCCCCATTTATATATATGGTATTGATGATGTAGGGATTATGGATGACTTTGCAGGATATACTATAAAGCGAATAAAGCACGATAGTGATGGCACATTACAAATAACACCAGATAATACAGTTGTGATATGTTCCACACCTGTGTTAAAAATGTATCAGAAATACGGGTTTAAGATTCTGCCTGCAGAATTAGAAGATGTAAATACCTGGAAGTTCGGTACAAAACAACCCTGGGACCTGATGGAATATGTTGGATCGCTAAAAACGGACTGGCGTAACGATAAAGAACTACTATCAGAAATTCATCCCGCATCGTATAACATTTGGCTGAGATACAATCTGGGAGATAAGGTGAAATTGTTATTTAATGACAAGATTGTGGGCGAGGATGGTGACCTTACCGAAACAAGGGATTACAATACCTATGTACGGCAGATGGATGAAATAGCTGAGATGAAGTATAATGATACAGCTGCGTTTATTAAGCCAGGAAGAATAGGGGATATAGGCTGTGCTGTAGGATCGTGGATTAAGCTTGCATGTAAAGATGAACGATTCAGAGAATCTGATTTTTATGGCATTGAGGTTTCGAGGCATTTATTTGACATTTGTGAACAGCGTAAACATAACGGGGAGTTTGATAATCAATTTGTTTTCTTTGCGCAGAAAAATGCAGTTACAGGGCTGGTATTTGAGTCACAATCTATGAATACAATATTCACCTCTTCACTTACTCATGAAATTGAATCCTATGGAGGTAGAAATGATTTGCTCCAATTTATTAATAATCGTTACCATGAGCTTGTACCTGGTGGTATATGGATAAACCGTGACGTAGTAGGCCCGGAAGACAAAGAGAAAATAGTGTACATGGAGCTAAATAGAAATGATGGCCGTAATGGGGATTTTGATAAAAATCTGGACGATCGCAATAAGCTGTATGAATATCTTGAAGGATTATCCACGTATGGAAGGTTTTTACGTTTTGCGCAGGATTTTAGAAAGAAGGAAGGATATAATGTTGATTACAAAACAGAAATTATCAAAGGGAAAGAATATTTTGTTTTAAGTCTCCGGGATGCCACAGAATTTATTACCCGCAAGGATTATACGGATAACTGGCAAAGTGAGATGCACGAGACTTTCGCTTTCTGGTCGTTTACAGAATGGCAAGCACACATGAAAGAAGCCGGTTTTGTAACTAATCCTCTTTCCACAGCTTTCACAAACCAGTGGATTGTAGAAAACAGATTTAAAAATAAAGTTGGATTATATTCCAAAATGACAGGTAACCTTGAAGGTATAGATTACCCTGTTACTACGATGTTTTTAATCGCAGAAAGGAAAGTATAAGAGGATTCTTTGTATGTAGTTAAGTCTGTTCAATAATTTATGAAAACTTGTTTACTCAAAACTTCTCTGAATAATTAACCGTAAATGGTACATCATCAACATATTCTGTATTTGTTGATTCATATGCATTACCTACAATGCTGATGCTTAACGAGTCATTTTCAGTACTGGTAAAAGTAATAGTTCCTGATGAAGCAATATAGTATTCCGAATCATATTTATCCTTCGAGCAATTAATAATAAAGAGTGATATAAAATTATCAACGAATATAAAAATGAATTCTTTATAACCACTTTTTTATTTAAGTTACAAAATCTGAAGATTTGTGTCAAGTATTTTATTATTAAACGTAGTTTTGTTATTTAACCAACGAGGTTTAAACTTCAGACAAAAATTGAAATTTTTATCAAAGAATAAGGTTTTAAAAAAGTGATAAAAATTTGTAACTATTCTTAATTTCTCCTACTAAATAGATGAATCAAAGAATGAAAAAATTGAATAAGGAAGAAACATTTAACGCGATTGTATCGGAGAATAGCGAAAGGATAAAACGGATCTGCAGGTACTATAATTCAAATCCGGAAGATCAAAAGGATATGTACCAGGAAGTACTTGTTAATATCTGGAAAAGCCTGGAAAATTTCAGGGGCGATTCTGCCATTAGTACATGGATTTACCGTGTGGCAGTAAATACATCACTTACATTTACCGGTAAGGCTTTTAAACAAATGAAGTTGATTGTTAACTCCGATACACAAAACCTTGGAAGTATTGTTGACGATGAAAACTACGAATCACTGCAGAAAGAAGAACAGTTTAATAAACTGCAAAATGAACTGAACCTTTTATCGGTAATTGATAAAGCATTGATTTCACTTATGCTTGAAGGATTGATGATGAAAGAAATAGCAGATATTATAGGGATCACAGAATCCAATGTGAAGGTGAAGCTTCACCGGATCAAAGATCAACTTAAACTTAAATTGAAAGGAGATAGCCATGAAATCCAATAATAATAGCATAGAAAGGATGAATCTGGACAAATTAGTCAGCAAACTCAAAGAAGAAGATGCTTTTTATGCCAGGATCAGCAGGTTTATTCAGATCTTTTACTGGATACTTATACCTGTATATATTACACTGGCTATATTTGATTTTAGAGAAGAAAGGGAGATTAACGGACTTATAGGAACCTTTTGTTTTATCAGTGCATTCCTGATATTTGCTATATTTTTCGGCAAGTACTATAAAGAATATAAATATGTGGATTATTCTTTACCTACTATACAAATGCTTAAAAAGGCTGCAAAGAGATACCAGCCTTTTCCGCTCAGGACTGTATGGGTAATTGTTGGTTTGCTGATCATGGATGCAGGAATAACCCTGGATACGCTGAAAGATCTTCCGGTTTATGTAGTTCAGATTTTCGTATTGGGTATGTTTTCAATCGGAATTATAATAGGTTTATTAATCTGGAAGAAAAAATATAAACCAATAAGGGATAATGCTTTAGTGATGATTAAAGAACTTGAAGAGGAATAGGATAATTATACTGTAATACATCTTTAAGGATGCGGGACAAGTTGAAAAAAAAGCTAATTTTATAACGGCCTTGCGGTTAAGATTATACGAGTAGCAAGACAATTTAACTTAGATTATATACTATGAAAACCAGACGGATATTATTAGTTTTTCTTTCAGTAATGGCATGCTATGCAGCAAAATCGCAACAGAAGGACATTGAAAACATAAGAAATAAATACCAGGAAGCTAAAGAATACATTAAACAGCAGGAGGATTACAATGTTAAAACCCGTCTTGAATATAGCAGGATCATACCTGCCCTGGGAACATGCATTACAACGGTTGATTTTTATGGTACAGAAAGCTTGTCGGAGGAAGAAGGTACATATCCATGGAAGTATGATGGAGAAAGGACCCTCATGTTTGTGTCAGTAATCATTGAATGCATTCATGCATCATCAGGGAGCATGGAGATGGAATATCTGTTTGATCCGGAAAGCCAGATACTTCTATTTTGCTATGTCAGAGATTATGGTTACGAGAAAGAATACCGATATTACTTTACTGACAAAAAGCTTATAAAATATATTGAAAAGTCAATATATCCGGATGATAATACCCTTAAAACAGAGAAGCAGGATCATTTTAGTGTGGAAGAAATTGAAAGTTCAAAAAAGATCATACGTAATTCTGTAGAATATTTAAATCTGTTTGATACTCTGTATTCATTTGAGAAACTTGAACACAGATAAAAATATGACCCTTATAATATTTCTTATCATTGAAAGTTTTAAGTGATCGCTTATTTAGTAAGATTTTCATACCTTTGCAAAATCTTATAAATAAATTTATGGCACATTTAATCAATGATATTTCAAGGACATTTAATGAATATTTACTTATTCCCGGACTTACAACAAAAGATTATGTGCCGGATAAAGTAAGTTTAAAAACACCTCTTGTAAAATATGCAAAAGGTATGGATTCGGCAATCTCTTTAAACATTCCTCTTGTATCAGCTATCATGCAATCAGTTTCCGATTCAAATATGGCAATTGCATTGGCAAGGAATGGAGGGCTGTCCTTTATTTTTGGGTCACAAACCATTGAGGAGCAGGCCGAAATGGTAAGAAAAGTAAAAAAATTTAAAGCAGGCTTTGTTGTAAGTGATGCCAATCTGACTCCGGAAAATACGCTTGAAGATGTAATTGAACTAAAAGAGAAAACGGGGTTCTCAACCATTGCAATAACTCATGACGGATCACCGGGAGGCAAATTGTTGGGTATGATTACAAGCAGGGATTACCGTCCAAGCAGGGATAGCCTTGATAAAAAAGTAAAAAATTTTATGACGCCTTTTTCTAAACTGGTAACGGGAAGTTATGGTATTGGTTTGGATGAAGCCAATGACATAATCTGGGATAATAAAGTGAATACCCTTCCCATTATTGATGAGAACCAGTGCATGAAATACTTTGTTTTCAGAAAAGACTATGACAATCATAAAAACAATCCCAATGAATTACTGGATCATCAAAAGCGATTATTGGTAGGGGCAGGTATCAATACCAGGGATTATATGGAACGTATCCCGAAGTTAGTGGAAGCTGGTGTGGATGTACTGTGTATTGATTCTTCCGATGGCTTTTCCGAATGGCAAAAGGAGACCATTCAGTATGTAAGGGAAAAATATGGTGATGATGTAAAGATCGGTGCAGGAAATGTAGTGGATAGCGAAGGCTTTAATTACCTGGCTGAGGCAGGTGCTGATTTTATCAAGGTGGGGATTGGCGGAGGATCAATATGTATTACACGCGAGCAAAAAGGTATTGGCAGGGGACAGGCGACATCACTCATGGACGTGGCGAAAGCACGGGATGAGTATTTGCAGAAGCACGGTGTTTATATTCCCATTTGTTCGGATGGAGGGATAGTTCAGGATTATCACATGGTGCTTGCGTTGGCTATGGGAGCCGACTTTATTATGATGGGAAGGTATTTTGCCCGTTTTGATGAAAGCCCCACAAAGAAACTGCTGGTTGGAGGAAATTATGTAAAGGAATACTGGGGCGAAGGTTCCAACCGTGCAAGAAACTGGCAACGTTATGATATGGGTGGTATTTCTGCCCTAAAATTTGAAGAAGGAGTGGACAGTTATGTGCCATATGCAGGAAAGCTAAAGGATAACCTGGAAGTTACCCTGGGTAAGATTAAATCAACCATGTGCAGTTGCGGGGCTTTGAATATTCCTGAATTAAAACAGGAAGCAAAAATAACCCTGGTTTCTTCAACAAGCATTATTGAAGGTGGGGCTCATGATGTGATTTTAAAGGAGACCAATCGTGAGGATTAAAAGGCGTTAAAAGGGAATCCTTTGATATAAAAATAATAATTACCAGTTGGGTGTGACCATCGCACTCGTGCTTGAGCCGGGAATTATCTTTTTAATTTCCGATCTTTTAAATGGCCTGATTATTTCACAAATTTCTTTAAGTATACAATTACCATTTACATTCTTCTTTCAGAAATACCTTACTTCGTGGCAGAAGGTCATGTGTACGCATAAAAATTCCGCATCTACAATAATTATCCTTTACACGACAGGATGGACTTTTACTCTATTAAATTTTACTTTGTTTATCACTACTGTCCAACAAAATTCTTTTTAAACTTATAAAACACTTTAATTATATGTCGTCCCTGACGGGACTAAATAATTATGGGCCATTTTTATGCTACCGTTATTTTGTCCCTAACGGGACGGCCTTGTCAGAGACAAATTATTAATAGACAATGTATTATAAAAATGTTAAATCCTATCAGGGACGAAATATAATTTATTCATTTATAAATGTTTGTTTATAAGTATTTTTTTCGGTAATATGGTTTGGGCAGGTTATCAGGCTTCAGGTGTTTAGGCTAAAGGGAAGGAGGGCAGAAGAAATTCAGGAACTTACTTTTTACTTCGTGTCATAAAACCCGGATTATATTTTGGTTTTCGTATTTTTTTTTGAAAATAATAAAAAACGGGTTGCTTTTTTTGTGTTTTTGTATAAATCCCCATTTTATGGGCTTACAGAAGGGAAAGGTTACTTTATTTCCCAATTTTGGTTATATAAAGTCAACTGGTTTTTGATCCATTTTTCTATTTTTTTTCTTATGATGAATGGATTTTGGATTAAAAGTTCGCAGACAACAGAGATATACGCCCATATTACACAAAGGGGCATAGATAAAATTATTAATCCTTTGGATAATTTGGATATATAATTTATATTTATGTGTTTTTAATTGA
>JAFGOZ010000421.1 GCA_016926235.1 Bacteroidales bacterium
GATTATAAATGAAAATCATCCGCTTAAGTCAGAGCTTCGTGGATGTTCCATCTGACCTTAAAAAATAAATTATAAACAGATGAAACAAGCATGATTAAAATAATCATGCTGTTCCATCTGACCATTAAAACTTAGAAAACAAACAGATGAAAAAGTTAATTGCAGGTTTGGTTTTTCTGATATCTTGCATGACCGGATATTCACAATATGATATTTCAGAATATTATGCTGATACAACAAGGCAGGAATTTACATTTGAAAATAATAGTACAGCACAAAAACAAAAAAAGATAGATTTTAATCTGAGTGCAGGAGCTGGTTTTACATCCTTCAAAGGATATGGGAACATGTTTTCCAACTTTATTCAGCCTGAATGGTCATACCATGTATCACCGAAATTTAATATAAACTTTGGAACTACTATTATACGGCACACTTATAATGGAGCACCAGACTTCTATTCATTTAATACAAACAGTCTATATGGTAATTTCACGTCAGCTATGATTTATGCAGAAGGTGAATACAAACTCACGAACAGGGTAACTTTATCCGGCATGGGTTATAAAGAAATACCCGCATCAAAGACACCTCAAGGCTACAATCCGTATTTATTTAATTATCTCAACCAAGGCATGGCAATGTCAATAAATTACAGGATTAAAGACAATATGCATATTGGAGCTTCAATCAGCATTAATGATGGGGCAAATACATACTCTCCATTATATAATAATTTTAATAACCCCTTTGGATACCCTTCTTCGAACCGGGGTTTTTTAAATCCCTGGTAGAAAAATGACATTATTGATTGTCTCACTAGCCCCGGTATTTCTAATAGCTTTTTACATCTATTTCAGGGATAAATATGAAAAAGAACCCATTGGAATCCTTTTAAGAGCATTGTTGGCAGGAGCTATTATCGTTATTCCAATACTTATCATCGAAGGTTTTTTGCAAAGTTTCAGTGCTATGTTCAAAGGTTTTTTTAAAGCAGGATGGGATGCCTTCGCAGTAGCAGCTTTTACAGAGGAATCATTTAAATACCTGGCCCTTTATCTTATTATCTGGAACAACAAGAACTTTAACGAAAAGTTTGATGGCATTGTGTATGCAGCATTTATTGCCCTGGGGTTTGCAGGAATAGAAAATGTCTTTTACGTATTCAGGTATGGTCATGCAGTAGCCATTATGAGAGCATTGACAGCAGTGCCGGCTCATGCGTTATTTGGTGTAACTATGGGGTATTATTTTGGGCTGGCTAAATTTGAGGAGAAACATAAAAAACTCCGGCTTCGTCTGGCATGGTTTGTGCCAATAATCCTGCATGGTATTTACGATTTCATTTTGTTTGTTGATATTCCGGCATACCTGTTAATTTTCCTTCCATATATTGTATACATATGGGTAGCAGGTTTAAAGAAAATGAAGAAATTATCGGATGCTTCAGTATTTAAACCTAGAGTAAAAGAATAATCTTTTTAACCTAACTTATACTTTGATTAAAAAATAAGGAGTCAGGAGTCAAGGAAATCTAATAACTCCTGTATACTAAATTCTGTCTCCTTATTCTAATATCGTTCCGTCCATCATCTGATTATAGAAAGTCACATAATCATCTCTCTTCTCTGAAGCCATCCATTTCAGTGCACTTCTTGGATGCTCATTCATGGACCCAGTTATCAGGTATGGCATAAAATATCCCCAGTCAATCTCTTTTTGAAGTGGGATAAAACGTCTTTGTATAATATCATAAATTGGACGAAGGTCAAATTTGGGGTTCTTAAGAAAAGAAAGCAACAACTCCAAAGTACAGTTACCTGCACCACGACCTATGCCTAAAATGGTAGCATCCAGCATGTTACAGTTATGAATAATAGCTGTAATAGTATTGGAAAATGCGAGTTGCATGTTATTATGAGCATGAATTCCTAAAGTTTTCCCCGGAAGGGCTTCCTGATATTTCTTTACTAAAGACTCAATTTGTTCACAATACAGGCTACCAAAACTATCAACAACATAAATAATTGGAACTTTGCTTTTACCTAAATCATCCAGGGCTTCATCCAGATCTCGTTCTATTACTTTAGATACAGCCATTAGGTTAATGGTAACTTCGTACCCTTTATCCATGCAGTGCTCTGCTAAAGCGACAGCTTTATCTACCTGATGAACATAGCATGCTACACGGATCATATCCAGAAGACTATCTTCCTTTGGTAAAATATCATCATACTCAATTCTCCCAATATCGGCCATTGCTGACAATTTTAGATTAGTGTTATTATCACCAACTATTCTGCGCAGGTCTTTTTCATCACAAAATTTCCATGGACCATTTTCTTTCCTTGAATAGGCAGCTTCACTACTCTTATAACCGATTTCCATATAGTCTATTCCTGAGGCAACACAGGCATTGTATACATCTTTTACAAATTCATCGCTAAATTGCCATGCATTCATTAAACCACCATCGCGAATGGTACAATCCAGTACTTTTATCTCTTTTCTAAACATAGTATTTTATTTTTTGTTATTCTCTTTTTCAATTATTTTCAGCTCTTCACTTATAAAGTGATCCAGTAATTGTTTATACACGCTGAAAATTAAATCAGGATCCAACCCATTTTGTTGAGCCCATTTTCTACGAGTTTCAAGTACCGAATCATACCTTTTCTTTGCAACAATGCTATCTTTGTTTTTGCTCTTATACTTTACAACCTCTTTCACAAAACCGAACCGCTCACCCAGCAATTTAATGATTTCCGCATCAATACGGTCAATTTCCTCTCTTACATCTTCAATACATTTGCAATCTGATGGTTTTCTCATGACAGGTTGGTTTAAAAATCCGTCAAATATATAAAATCCATAGAAACTGGCAATTTTTTGTTAGAAGTTTATATGGGTGGGCAGAGATTACTAATCTACTGAAAGACTGTTATCAACAGCATATATTCTATGTTTCGGACAGCTTAACAATCTAACATATTTTAGTTTTATTAATAAAAAGAACCGGGTTTAAATAAAAATCATTATCTTGAAAATTTTAATGATTTAATATTTGTTTGATCATTATTTCTTAAAACTTACCATATCAGAGAAGTAGTTGACTTTTATTTCAACTATAGATCGAAATAATATGGCTATATGTAAAGAAAATCCTGAAAGACAATAGTTTTATATGCATAAAGAGCAAGAGATGATATATAAACTAAGTGAGCTTAATAAAAAAATAAATAAGGCTCCAGGGTTAGATAACATAAATAGGATCATTTTCGATTTCTTAAGCTCATTGATGGATATATCTAATATAGGGATTGGGATATATAACATTGAAGAAATTTGCATTGACTTCCATCAATTTATAGAAAACAAAAAAATTATTCCCAAACAAAGTTTTTCATTATCAGACCCGGGAAGTTGTGCTGTATATTGCTATACAAATCAAAAGAATATATATTCAAACAACTTTGAAAACGATTATACAAAATATATCTCAGAGTTACCTACCTCAGGCAGGGCAATTCCCAAATCAGTAATTTTTATCCCTTTAACATTCAATAACAAACATATAGGAATATTTACAATTCAATCGGAAAAGGCCAATGCATACTCAATAACTGATTATACTTTTATTGAAACCATTGCTTCCATTATTGCCCTGGTGTTTTATAATTTGATTAATAAAAGAGAAATTGACCTGAATGTTATTGAAAATAAAAAGCTCAAAGCGAAGCTTGAAAAGAAAACTGACGAGCTTAAACTGAATAAACAAATTATCGAAGAACAAGATAATAAAATAAACATGTTGAGGGAAGAATCTCAGGACAAAGGGGATTATTTGAATGAAGTTAATGAAATTCTTAAGCAGCGACAAGAACAAATTGAAGAACAGGCTGAAAAACTGAATGCACAAAAAGAAGAACTTGAAGATATAAATGATCACTTAAAGGAAACAAACACCCTGATTCAGGAACGGCAGAAACAGATTGAAAAACAAGCAGAAGAGTTGAATACAATGAATATTTCACTCAGGAAATTAAATGCAACAAAAGATAAGTTCTTTTCTATCATAGCCCATGATTTAAAAAACCCGTTTCATGCAATAATGGGTTTCACTGAACTATTATTGAATCACTTTGATGACTTTACAAACGAAAAAAAAATAAACTACCTTCAGATTATACAGTCATCAGCTGAAAATGTATTTAAACTTCTTGAAAACCTGCTTCACTGGGCAAGATCACAAACAGGAAACATAGAATTTTCACCTGAGGTTTTTGATTTAAACGAAATGGCAGACCAGAATATTGAACTTGTGAGCTCATTATTGAGGGATAAAGGTATTACAGCAGTTAAAGACATACCCGAAAACACAACAATATATGCTGATAAAAACATGATCAATACTGTTTTGAGAAATCTAATTTCTAATGCCATTAAATTTACAGAAGGAGGAAAAATTAGCGTTATAGCTGAAACGAATACAAGTCAAACAACTATTAAAATTATTGATACTGGCCTTGGGATTCCGTCAGATAAAATTGATATGTTGTTTGAAGTTGATAAAGGGAAATCGACAGAGGGCACACGACATGAATCAGGAACCGGTTTGGGACTTATACTATGCAAGGAATTTGTAGAAAAGAATGCAGGTAAAATTTGGGCAGAAAGTGAGGAAGGCGAAGGCAGTACTTTCGCCTTTACTGTACCATCAAAAATACCACAATAATAACTGCAAGTTAAATAAATTACGTAATTGATTTGCATAGTTCATTCCATAATAAACTCTGCCAAAAGCTTCATCCGGTAAAATAAATTACTAAGTAATAATGGGACACTAGTATTATGAACATTATCCAAACTTCCATTAAGTCTTTTTATAGTGCGCAATTCTTCAATTTTCTCATCAATTTTATTCAGCATCTTCTCTGTTGACCAGCCAAGGTATTTTTTATTTCTTTCATCTTTTATATGCTCTTTTTTAATAACACCCTTTTTAATGTTTTTGAAATTGAAATTGTCGCTGATAGCATCCAGAAGTGCCTTATTGGATAAGTTATCTATCACAATATCAGGATGTACCTTATTTTTATAGGCATGTATAAAAACTTTCATATTATCCCGGATTTCCCGAATAACGAGTTTTTTGTGAATATTGATACTTTTTGATTTCTCACTAAGCTTAGGTATTATGTCTGAAGCATGGGATATTACTGTACTTATCCAACCGAATGAAAATGCCATAGTTACACTTTTTAAGGTCTTTTGGTAAAAATAGATTATTTTTTATAATCTTTGAATATATAATAAAGAACCTGTATAAAATATTTGTAAAAGAATTCATTTCTCTCAAAGACTAAATTATGGGAAAGGTAAAACATCAATATATAGAAAAGATGAATGGGACCCGACGATTTGTCATTGGGGATATTCATGGTTGTTACAAAACATTGAGAGCATTAATTGATAAAGCAGGCATCAAAAAAGAAGATCAGCTTTTTTTTCTTGGTGATTATATTGATCGAGGACCAAATAGCAAAGAGGTTGTGGATTATATAATGGATATGATGAATACAGGATACAAGATTTTTCCATTACTTGGCAATCACGAAGCAGATTTGCTCGAATACATGAAAGAAGAACCTCATGTATTGGAATGGCATATGAAAAAAGGGAAATATGAGAGTATGATGGAAGGGAAAACAGTGTCTCCTAAATATGTCGAATTTATTAAATCTCTTCCACACTATATTGATACAGGTGATTTCTATTTGGTACATGCCGGATTTAATTTCTCGAAAACAAAGCCCTTTGAGGATATTGGCGATATGTTATGCCTTAGACGGATAGAACCCGATACTATACAACTTAATGGCAGAAGAATCATTCACGGGCATCAACCCTTTTATTTTGAAGACATTACAAGCAGAATTATCAACAGAGACCTGGTGATCCCCCTTGATAATGGTGTTCCATATGTAAAAAAGCATAAGATTTATGACTATACCAGGCTTGGCCAGTTATGCTGTTTTAATATGGATACGTTTGAATTTATAGCGCAGAAGAATGTTGATATATTGTGAGCTATTGGCTATTTGCTATTGGCAATTGGGTAATCAAGAATTCAGGCGTCAGGAGTCAGAAGTCAGAATTCAGAATTCAGTAATATCGCTACTGCTAACACTGCCACTATTACTCTTCTCCTTAGACTTAACCTCAGCCTCCACTTTTCATCAATAAACATTCCTGCTGACAAACATATTTTTTTTACAAAGAGCTAATAGCTAACGACTAAAAGCTAAAGACTAAAAGCTATTTAAAAATTCCGCTATACACTTAGGTCATTCCAAAGTAATTAAGAGTTTTACCTATTTGATTCTGCCCTGATAATCCGTAACTTTGAATTGTATTAATACCTATTAACCAAACATAAAATCATCGAATATGGAACGATTCAACAAAGATGGCCGTATGATCATCCCCATATCCGAAAGGGAGAAAAAAGTCCCAGAAGAAAAAGAAAATTCAGTGCGGTACGTGGTAAACCATGCCTATTGCCCTAAAGGATGCAGTATCATTGATACAAATAACCTGATTAACGGTTATCC
This sequence comes from Bacteroidales bacterium, assembly GCA_016926235.1. The sequence goes on from JAFGOZ010000421.1 coordinate 6,615, forward strand.
CAGTTTACGTATTAAATTTAAACGTAAGGGTAATGAAGGGATCATGCTTCTTTCAGCGGTAGAAGGGATATTTGATAAAATCATTGAATCAGGAAACCTGGAAAACGGGGTAAAAGATGAATTATATTGTCCGCATTGTGGTACAATATTTGAAAAACTGGTGAATTGCAGTTGTAAAACCGATGCCGACATGATAGTTATTGGTCTGACCCCTAAACTTGATTTTAATAATGCAATTACATTCTGTAATGTAACCGGTTGTAAAAACGGTACTTTTGTACAGGCAGGACATATTATAAGGCATATTCGCTTGAATGAGGGATATTAAAGTTGAGAGTGAGAGTGTGGAAAGTAACAGCGGCAACAGTAACAATAGCAGTGGCAGTAGCAGTAAGAGTGTGAGAAAATGAGAAGGTGAGAGGATTAGAGGGTAAAGGCAGCCTGACTCCTGACTCCTAAATCCTAAATAAACTAATAGCTAATAGCCAACAACCTTCAAGGTCTAATTTCAATGGGTGTTCCAATTTCCACCATTTCGTATATTTCATCCACCTCTTTATCAGTAACCGCAATACACCCAAAAGTCCAGTTTCGTAAGAGATGGAAACGACCAACCCATCCTAAGCCATTTTTTAAACCATGGATTTTAATTTGTCCGCCGGGACTTTTACCAAACTCTTTTGCATGTTCTATATCTTTCTCATTGGGATAAGATATCCCCAGATTTTTATGAAACCTGCTGTTGGGATTTCTATCATTTATTATATACAAACCTTCCGGAGTTCGCATATCCCCTTCATATTCCTTGTGTCCTTTTGGATTTCGACCCAAGACAATCCGATAGGTTCTGACAACTTTATCTCCTGAAAGCAAATATAGTTTTCGTTTATGCTTTATAACCAATACTTTATCAACTTTTTGAGTCATATCAAATGGTATGTAAGGTTTGATGTAGAAATAGATCAAGCCAAATAAAAAAACCAGAATTATAATAAAAAACCATTTTCTGTAATTCATAATTCAAATATAGATATTTTCTACTTTTATATAACACTCGAAATATCAGGCTACTTCATTAATACCTCGGATCCTTCTTAATCGGCAGTTTTGCCATCTTTTCAACAGTCATACTGGGAAAGCCAAACTCTTCAGTAATCAACCCCAACACAAGATAGATACCATGCCCCCTGAAAGGGTAATTCTTCAATGAATCCGGGAAATTCACCGTATCAAAAAACTCGCCTTCATCGTCCAGAAAACAACCAAAGTGCATCCACTCCCTGTGTTTGGTACGCACATTTTTAATGGTTACCAGGTTGCCCACCATGCGTACTTTTTTACCCACAAAATGCATCATTTCGCGTGCATGAATTTCTCCCCGATAGTTGGTTTCCAACAAATCAAAAGCAGTTAAACTAACGGGAAACCCAAGCAGTTCGATCTCATCATAGGCATCTTCAATACTGGTTTGCTCCAGTTTTGGAAGAACAAATTGTTTGGCCATCATCGGAAACAGCTCCTTTGTTGCAGGCTTGTTTTTGGCATGACCAAGCAGCATATGCGCTTCCCACAGCAATTCCTTTTTTGGTTTTCCTGTAAACCGAAGGGCATCAATACGTATCAATATCAGCAATTGTTCAAGAGCAGGCACTACCCTGCTTATAAAATCCTCCAGACTTCGATACGGACCATTTTGTTTCCGTTCTTCAGGAATAAGCTGTGCGTATCTGTGCTCAAGATTAGCCAGATGCACAAAACCCAGGTAAATATCATCGCCAATAATACAGGTGGTATGCTCGCTATGGTTTACACACGGCAGGTTAATTATGGCTCCGCACCGCCGGGCTTCGTTCACATACACCCATGTACGGTAAAACCCTCCAAAATTATTGATCACAGCCACCATGAACTCTTTAGGGTAGTAGGTTTTTATAAACAGGCTCTGGTAGCTCTCCACCGCATACGATGCCGAGTGCGCCTTGGAAAAAGCATAGCCTGCAAACGACTCCACCTGCCGCCATACCTCGCTGGTAAGAGCATCGGGATAACCACGGTCTTTGCAGTTCTGGTAAAACTTACCCCGTATACGTTCAAACTCACCGCTGGAGCGAAACCTGCCCGCCATAGCCCGGCGCAAAATGTCGGCATCAGACAGATCGAGGCCGGCAAAATGATGACAGATCTTCAACACATCCTCCTGGTACACCATAACACCGTAGGTTTCCATCAATTGTTCCTCCATAATGGGATGCAGGTACTCAAAGCCCGTTGGATTATGAAAACGTTGTATATACTCCCGCATCATGCCCGATTTGGCCACCCCGGGACGTATAATGGAGCTGGCTGCCACCAGGCTTATGTAGTTGTTGCAGCGCAATTTCTTCAACAAGCCACGCATGGCAGGACTTTCAATATAAAAACAGCCGTTGGTCTCTCCATTTATCAGGCGTTCATTCACCTTTTCGTCTCTCTTGAACTTCTCTACCTGGTGCACATCGATGTTTATTCCCCGGTTTTTCTTTATGATCTCCACGCTCTCGTTTATATGGCCAATGCCCCGCTGACTCAGAATATCAAGTTTCTCAAAACGAAGTGTATCGGCCACATACATATCCCATTGCGTGGTAAGTAAGCCCTTGGGTGGCAGGTCAAGGGCCGTGTAAGTGGTTATGGGCTCTTCGGATATTAATACCCCGCCGGCATGAATGCTTCGAATATTGGGAAAATCGATAATCAGGTTACCTATCTGCATAATGCGTTCGGAGATACCGTCTTTCAGATTTTTATCACCCGGCGTTTTCACCAACGCATCAATCTCCTCCTTGGGCAGGCCATATACCTTACCCAGCTCGCGGATAATGGATCGGTCGCGAAAGGTAGATATGGTGCCAATAAGGGCCGTATGCTTTTTACCATAACGTTTAAATATATAATCAAGCACTTCGTCGCGGTCTTTCCATGAGTAGTCGATGTCAAAGTCGGGCGGACTGGTGCGCTTGGGGTTGATAAAACGCTCGAAATACAGGTTAAGTTCAATGGGGTCAACATCGGTAATTTTAAGACAGTAGGCCACAATACTGTTGGCGCCACTCCCCCGCCCCACATGATAAAATCCACGGCTCATGGAGTACCGGATTATGTCCCAGGTAATGAGAAAGTAAGCCGAAAAGCCCAGGTTATCAATAATTTCCAGTTCATGATGTATGCGTTTAACTGCTTCCTTATTTTTAAGACCATAGCGATATTTCAGCCCGTCGTAGGCCAGCTTTTCGAGCAGTATTTTATCATCGTAGCGACTACCGGTAAAAGTTTGCTTGTTTTTTACGGATGTAAAGTCAAAGTCGATGCTGCAATTGGCCATGAGGCGCTCTGTATTTTTTATGATTTGCGGATATTGCTCATAGTTGAGCAACAGACGGTCCATACCCGTCATTTTCTCATCAGGATGTGCGACTTGCTCCGGCTTAAGATGCAAAAGCAGGGTATTGTGGTCAATAGCCCGCAAATGCCTGTGCAACAAATGATCGGTAGGTTTGGCAAAACTTACAGGCTGCTGTATCACCAGCTTTGACTGGTCAATTTTATACGCCGAAGAAATCAATTTGCGTATCTCATGAGGCTTAATACCAATGTATTCATGGTCTTTCAACCTTCTGTCCGGCACATTTTTAAAGGGATATATCACATATACATCTTCAAAGCCATTGGTATACACCGGCAACGGCGTTTTTGCTTCATTATACTGACTTAAAAATTCATTTAGCTCCCTAAAACCTTTATTGTTGCGGGCAATGCCTGTATATAAGTGTGTATCGTCATCCCTGAATTCAATGCCAGCCATAGGATGTATGCCTTTTTCCCTGCAAAGCTTCACAAAATCCACCGTTCCCATGGTATTGTTAATATCTGTAAGCGCCAAAGCATCAATGTTATGATTCACTGCTTCCTGTACCAGTTCCTCTACAGACAGTGTTCCGTAGCGCAGGCTGTAATATGTGTGGTTGTTTAAATACATGCTGTTGGCTATTAGCTTATGTCATTTATAATCAATATTGGTCTCTTTTGCCCCCTCTGCCTATCGGCATCTCCCCAAGGGGAGAACCTAACTGCTACTGCTCTTCATCCGCCGTAACTATAGCGAAGGTTGACTGCTACTGCTACTGCCGCTGCCGCTTTCCTATCCCATCGCTCAACTCTGCCAGGTCTAACGACTCTGGCAGGTTTCTCCCCACACACCCACACTACTCCCGTCTCCTCTCTCACTCTCACTCTCACTCTCACCCTACATCCCTACTGCCCTTCCCAACGACCTCCGTCCGAACCTATTGCGCAGCATGTCCATGGCCAGGTAGAGCTTTACCATCTCGGAAGTGTCTTCAAACATATCGAGCTGTTGCGTACCCTGTACCAGGTGGCTGAACTTCACCCCGATAAGGCGAATGAGCATACGTCGCTGGTATACCTTATTGAAAAGCTCCTTGGCCGTTTCTATCAGCACATGGTCAAATGAGGTATAAGGGATACGCTTTTGCTGGGTATGGGTGTCGAAGTTGGAATACCTGATCTTCACCGTCATGCACGAGGTGAGTTTTTGCTTCTGCCGTAGCTCATAGGCAATCTTCTCTACCATGGAAACCAGTTTCTCCCGAAGCATCACAATGTCCGTGGTATCCGTCTCAAACGTACGTTCGGTACTTATGGACTTACGCTCCGAATAGGCCTGCACAGGTGTGGGATCAATCCCATTGGCTTTTTTCCATATCACAATGCCGTTTTTCCCCATCACCTTCCCGGTCATCTCCATAGGCATGGCGCTAAGCGTGCCAATGGTGGCAATGCCCATGGAACGCAGCAGGTGATAAGTCTTTTGTCCTATCATAGGAATTTTACGAATAGACAAAGGGTTTAAAAAAGGCTGCACCAGGCTCTTCTCCACCTGCAGCTCCCCGTTGGGTTTTGCCTCTCCTGTAGCTATCTTCGACACGGTTTTGTTTACCGACAGGCCAAATGAGATGGGCAACCCCGTATTTTTTATGATTGCCTGCCGCAACTCTTTGGTCCATTGCAAACAGCCGAAGAAGCGGTCCATGCCTGTGATATCGATGTAATGCTCGTCAATAGAGGCCTTCTCGTACAAAGGTGCCCGCTCTGCAATGATCTCCGTTACGATGTTCGAATACTTGCTATACTGCTCCATGTCGCCACGTATCACCATGGCATCAGGACACAGATAGCGGGCCATCTTCATGGGCATGGCCGAACTCACACCAAATTGCCGCGCTTCATAGCTGCAACTGGCCACTACTCCCCTGTCCGACGTGCCCCCGATAATCACAGGCTTTCCTTCCAGACTGCTGTTCAGCAGTCGCTCCACCGATACAAAAAAGGTATCAAGGTCCAGATGAACAATATTTCTTACGATCCCCTCCACAAAAAAAATATAAAATATTTTGATTATTAAAATTTTATTGTAATTTTGATTAGTTTTTAATCATTTTTTTGATTACAATTTAAGCATTATTTAAGAAATGAGCAAGATATTTTTAAGCATAAAATATTTGTTAGCTATTATGAATTCTAAGCTAACGATCTATTTTTCAATAGATATAAATAGTTTTAGTGAATCCTTTTATAGTCAAAAGAACCCACAAGATTATTTAAAACAAAGCCCTGAAAGGGCTATAGCATCAACACAGGGCAACGCCCTGTGTAAACCAACAAGAGTATTAACCTAGCCCTGTAAGGGCGCAAGCAAAACATTATGCCACAATCCCTATCAAAAGTTTACCTACATATTACATTCAGTACCAAACATCGACAACATTTAATAGGCGATGAAATATCAAGCTTTCTCTTTGAGTATATAGGAGGTATATGTAAGGGCTTGGAGTGTTATCCTATAAAGATTGGTGGACACTCCGACCATATTCATGCACTATGTTTATTATCAAAGAAAGTCACACAAATAAAACTGTTGGAAGAAATAAAAAAACAATCGTCAAAATGGGTAAAAACCAAAGGAAAGCAATATTCGTCCTTCTATTGGCAGGATGGATATGGAATTTTTTCTGTTAATCCATCTAAGGTTGAAATAGTAACAAAATATATAGTAAATCAGGAAGAGCATCATAAAAAAGTGTCTTTCCAAGATGAATTCAGGGCATTTCTAAAAAAATATCATGTAGATTATGATGAACGCTATGTCTGGGATTAGGCTTGCGCCCTTACAGGGCTTAAACAAACCGATTGTTTATGCTCATAGGGCGATGCCCTATGTTAACGCTTTTGCCCTTTCAGGGCAATCCTGGCATCAAGTTTATAATATAAACTTAAATCAGCATTGTATGCTGATTTTATCCTCTATCAGAAAGTATAATTGCGAGTATACTCTACACAGTAAAAAAAAATCTCTATTTAATTCCTTATCAAATTTTACAATCATCAAAGGGCTTATCTCTGTTTTTAATTGCATCCATCTAAATAATAATTTATCAGAATTTCATATTAATAAAAGGTCTAAAGCACTAACTATCATACATCTAACAAAGCATTGCCCTGTAAGGGCATTAGCAATAACATGGGGCAAAGCCCCATAGCCGTCAGGTTAAAATGTATAAAGTTCAGATATATAATGATTTGTGCTATAAATTTATGTGAATTACTTATTGTACATA
>JAFGOZ010000422.1 GCA_016926235.1 Bacteroidales bacterium
TCAAGAGATATTCCTATTGGCAAAATCTATTGAAGTATAAGTCTTTTATTTTACATATACCTTAAGCTTTTTCCCTATGGCATAAACGAATTTTTCTAATGTTGAAAGCCGTATATCCTCTGCATGATTTTCAATCCTGGAAATTGAAGATTTCTTTGTATGAAGCTTTTTGGCAACTTCCTCCTGTGTTAAACCAGCTTGCTCTCGAGCCTGCTTGAGCATAATCCCAATTTTAAAATCTCTATACCCCTCTTCATAATTATCCGCAAATTCAGGATCGTTCTCTTTTCTTTTTTTTATATATTTTTGCAAATCACTCATTCAGTTTTCCTCCTTTTCAGATAATCACGCTTTCTTTCTTCAGCTAGTCTAATTTCTTGTCTTGGTGTTTTCTGTGTCTTTTTCTGAAATCCATTTGTAAGTAATATAAATTCTCTTCTATTCTGAAAGCCAAGTAATCGGAAGATATCTTTCCCAAACTGCACACGAACCTCAAGAATACCATCTGTATTGACAAGATTCTTTAAATAATTGCTTGGAATATAATCCAGTTCTTCAATAAGTTCCAAAACCCATGCAATTTTTTGAGCCTGTTTTCCAGATAAACTATCAAGAAACTCTTCAATAGGGCACTTCCCTGATGGTAATCTGTAAAATATGATCTTTTTCATTGTTTAATGTTAACATATATGTGAACATTGTGCAATGAAATTTATTAATTACTTGTTGCCCATTTTGTGGGGTAAATATTGAGTATTTATATGATGCCGAAGGGCGGCTTGTTTGAGTTGGTTCTTTTAGTAAAAACTCATTTGAGGAAATGCTCTGTAGTTATACTTTGCACTGTCATAATCGGCGTTTCTCAGTTTTGCTCTATTCTTTATTATTAATTGAATTAAAGATATTAAAAAAGCGCAATTTGTGACAGTGCAAAGTATATTTAGTGACATCAGAAAATATATTTGTAAGAAAAAATTGCGAATTATGTATTTTAATCAGTGAAATAGTTAGAGTTTATGTCAATCCTGTTTTAAAAATAACTTCTGTGTGCTGATTTAAATCAAATAGTATATGAACAAAAGGAGGTGAGGGCATGAATAGAGCGCCACCACAAAAAAAGGCTTGAACCAGGTATATAACCTAATTCAAGCCCACCCCATTATAAGCGCCAACTATGTCAAAAATTCTCGTAAAAATTTCAGAGAACTTATGACAAACTATATTATTTTATTTTATAAATTGGAGGATGAAGAATGAACAAAAAAATTTTTATAATCGGCATTTTAACTATTTTATGTGGATTTTTTTATTTGCAAATTGCAACGGCCGCTTCAGTTGGTGTGCATGGAATTGAAAATTATACTTGCGACGATGGTTGCAATCAGGATGACGCCACATACGCTAATTTGAATTCTGAATATTTTTTGGACGAGCTTGTGGATTTTGGCTATGATAATGAATACGAAAAATATGACTGTAGCGCAGATTCGGATGACTTTACTGTGGATGATGACGTCTACGTTGATGCTGTGGATATAGCTTATTTTTCAGGACACGGTAATTTGGGACAAATCGCTTTTGGTGCCCAAAATAGTGAATGCATTATAACTTTAGACGACATGCAATTTGGAGATGGCAATTTAGAATGGCTCATTCTTGATACATGTCTAGTACTTAATTACACTTATATCGTTACACAAAATAATTGGCCTAATGATACTTTTGACGGTCTACATCATATTTTTGGCCATGAAACTAAAGCCGATCCAGCAACATATAGGGGCAGGTATTTTGCCCGTAGGGCTGATGGATGGAATTGTATTGCTAGTACTCTGGAGTTATCTTGGTTTTACGCAACACAGTATTATGGAGCATCCAACACAAGAGGAGCCCTTATTCGAGATGCCACCACCCCTTGTGGTGGTGACTACCTTCATGGAACTGGTGGTTATTGTGCAGACGATGGAGATGGTACTAGTTTAACTCATGTTTATTGGACAAATTAAATAAGGGGAATACAATGAAAAAAAATTTACTTCAAATAGGTTATTTAATTAGCTTTTTTTGCTTTTTTACTATTTTTTGTTTTGAGGCTCAAGGGAATACTAATTTATATAAAATGATTCATTCTTTTCCCCAGGTTGCCAATGAGGCAATGGTCTATCGCGTAGCATCCTCTAGTATAAATGAGGCTGAATTGCAAAAACTATTCGGTATGAATGGAAAAATGATTCACCAAGACAACTCATGTAAGATGTATCGGAATAATGATCTATCATTGGAAATATTCAACGCAGGTTCTTTCCGCTATACTAATGAGACGGAAATTATGGCCTTTACCAAAAACTCAAAGCTCCCCTCTAAAGAAGAAGCTGTCAATATCGCTAAACACTTTTTGACCGAAAATAAAATGATGCCCAAAAACGCTTTTCTCCAAAATGTCTCTTACACCGAAGCACATACTGTCCAGAAAGGCGTTGAAGGATCAATCCGATATAGGCCACATATGTGCGTTAGTTTTGGCATCAA
>JAFGOZ010000423.1 GCA_016926235.1 Bacteroidales bacterium
CACCCCGGGTTTCACCCGGGGTTATTCAAATTCAACCGCTCTGCGGTTAGACCTTAAGTTGACGGCAATGGTTAAGAAAACCACGCCCAGCGCTGGGAACATATCTAAAATTCAGCTTACATTTAGAATTTCATGTTAAGCACTATTTTAATGGCTGATATTCAAAAATGAGTAAATTGCATTAAGCAAAATATTTTTGAAATGAAACTTTTAGATATTTTTAGACCAGCATGGAAGAGTAGGAATTCCCTTTCTCGTTTAGAAGGTGTAAGGAAACTTAAAGATCAAGCTATCTTAAAAAAAATTGCATTGAGTGATGAATCTCGAGTTATCCGCGAAGTTGCGGTTGAGAAACTTACAGATCAGACTATTTTGATTGAAATAGCAAAAAAAGATAAACATGAGTATGTTCGCTGTGAAGCGGTTAAAAAGCTTACAGATCAGAATATTCTGGCTGAAATAGTAAAAAATGATAAAAATTGGCACGTCCGCGAAAAAGCTGTTCTGAAACTTACAGATCAAGATATCCTAGAAGAAATTGTTAAAATTGAGCCAAATTCAGGGATTCGCCAAGAAATTATTAAAAAATTAGAAAACCAGACCGTTCTGGCTAATATTGTAAAATTAGAAAAAGATAGTATGGTCTGCAAAACAGCAGTTCAAAATCTCACTAATGATCATGATTTAAGAGAGATAGTAAAAGACAATGAACATTGGGAGGCTAGAGAAGCAGCGGTTGAAAAACTTACAGATCAAGTTGTTCTGGCTGATGCAGCAAAAAATGATAAAAATATCTATGTACGTTGTGCAGCTATTGATAAACTCACAGATCAAGAAATCTTATTAAAGATTGCTAAAAGTGATGAATCAGCAACTATCCGTAAAAGAGCGGTTCAAAAGATTAATGATTTTTACCAAAAGGAGTTGATTAGTATAGCAAAAAACTATAATGAAGATAAGTGCGTCCGTTTAGCAGCCATACAAAATCTCAATAATGACGGTGTCTTGATTAGCATAGCAATAAACAGAAACGAAGATAAGGATTTACGAATAGCAGCTGTTCAAAGAATAAATAGTGAAAAAATCTTAATGGATCTTGAATATCATGATTTTGATGAAGATGTTAGTACAGCTGCTCGCCTGCGACATGAATATCTTGATAGTTATTAGAAATTACTTATTCTCTTGTACTTTTCATGGGAGTTATACTTGCCTTCATAGAATAATAAACAAGATCTTAGAAAAAATTGATTTAAATGTATGGAATACGCTTATGCTCATTAAAACATTCGGCGGGGCGGTTTACGGTGTAAACAAAGTATAAAACTAGTTACATTATTAATGCAACATTGCAATATATTAAATAACAGTTATCTAAAGTATTGAATTATAAAATTGTTATTGAAATTGAACTTATTAAGATATTTCTGGATTCTTACCTGTATACTTATTTAATTTTATTCTAATTTCTGAGACCCGGTCAGTAATTTCAGAATTTTGGCAACTATTAATGTCATCCAAATCCGATACTATATCATTATAATTTTGATATAATTCATCTCTAAATGCTTTGGCTTTTAATATTTTATTAAGCACAATAGATGCATTTGATAGCCCCTTATTAGCAAATGTGAATTCTACTTCCTTTTTGGGAAGAGATGTTTTTTCAATTTGATAAATTTCCTTTTCCAGTCTAGAAGCCCCACGCTAAGCGGAGTTTTCTTAACTCCGCTTGCTGCAACTGTAGTCTGTGACTACCATTCAGACCGTCTTACATTACAAACAAATATTACTTGCCGACAAAATATTTTATTTTTTAGTATATACATTTTAGTGTAGTTACAAACTACAGCCTCACTGGGCGCAACAATTCGTCAAAATTCGCTTGACTTTGGTTTTATAATGTTGTAATTTATTGTGTTAATTACTTCTAACTTTTAGTTGGCAGCAAATTTAAAAGAGCTGTCTTGGAATAAAGTACCTATAACTAGACTTATTCAAGCAATATTAAAGGATCAGCCATATGAAAGCGATTTTTACTATTTTTGCTATTGTTTTGATCTACAACACCATTGCTCAGGACATACCATTGTATGAAATCCCTGAATTTCAAAAAGCGATTATAAATGAAGCAAGAACCCGAAAAGGAGAACCGGGAATTAAATATTGGCAAAATTCTTCAGACTATACACTTGAAGTCTCACTTGATACATCAAAAAACATCCTGAAAGGTCGGGGATCAATCGTCTATCACAACAACAGTCCAAAAACTTTAAAGAATATCCATGTAAGGCTTTATCAAGATGTATATAAAACTGGTTCTGCACGCAATTTTCCGGTTCTGGCCGAAGATATTCATTCCGGTATATATATTGATAGTTTAAGTATCAACAGTAAGCATTATATACATTTCAATGAGTCGATAAACCAAAGCATTACTAACAGGATTAACACTGATCTTTACATTCAATTATTTGATTCAATCGTCTCAGGAACCTCTTGCGTCATAGAAATAGCATGGAGTTTTACTGTTCCATCATCACCTTGGCCAAGAAGAATGGGCAGGTATACTAATGATTATTTTATAGCTCAATGGTATCCGCAAGTTGCAGTTTATGACGACATCTTGGGGTGGGATATTATGCCTCATTATGGATTACAGGAATTCTATAACGATTTCAATAACTTTGATGTTACAATTAAAGTACCTGAGGGCTACATGGTTTGGGCTACCGGAGAATGCAATAATCTCCGGGATGTTTTGGATCAATCCGTAATAAATAAATTAAATACTGCCAAAAAAAGTGATTCGTATGTCGCAATTATTAATTCTGATTCATATAGAAATGATTTTTTTAGAGGAAATACTTGGCACTTTCTGGCAGAAAATGTTCCTGACTTTGCATTTGCAGCAGCAACAAACTATATTTGGTACGGGACGTCCGTCATTGTTGATCAACTAACAGGAAGAAGGGCCCTTATAGATATTGTGTATCCTGAAGAATCATCCTTTCCGGCTAACTCCTTGCAGGTAGCCAGGGATGCAATTCTATGGACTTCAAGAAGTTTTCCTGGTATTCCTTATCCATTCAGTCATGCAACATCTTTTTTTAATGACTTGGGAAACGGTGTATGTATGGAATTTCCTATGATAGCTAATGATATGATTGATCATGATGTCGGACCACATAATGCCGCGTTGGTTCATGAATTGCTCCATAATTATTTTCCTTTCTATGTTGGTCTGAATGAAACAATTTTTGGATGGATGGATGAAGGTTGGGTGAATTTTTTGGAAAACAAATATACAGGAGACGATTTTTCCCTTCTTGAACAAAAGGGTCTTATTGTCTATCCTAGTATCGCCGGAAGTATTTATGATCGCCCATTATTTAGCTCAACAATGGATGAAAGTACTTTTAACAGAGGGATATTAAGCTATACTAAACCAGCTGTTAACCTGATGTTATTGGAAGAATTAATGGGGGAAGAAGCATTTTTGAATGCAACAAAGGATTTTATAAATAAATGGAACGGCAAACACCCTACGCCATATGATTTTTTCAATATTTTTAAAAATCATGCGGAAGATGATATTTCCTGGTTCCTGAAAGTGTGTTATTTTGATTATGGTTATGCTGACTTGGGCATTGAATCGGTCAATGGAAATATAATTACGATTTCAAAAAAAGGGAATATCCCGGTATCGATTAAACTTGAAATTACATTTGATGACAACACAACGGAAAAAATATATAAAAACCCGGGCATTTGGAAAACTGGAGCAATTGAATTTATTGTTAATCTTGACACCAATAGAATTATTAAAAAAATAATTCTGGGTGATAGTTTAACTCCTGATATTGATATGTCAAATAATTTTTATCAAAGATAGAATCTGTTGCTCCGATTGCTGCTACTGTAGTCTGTGAGGCTATGCTTTACATTTCTATGGGTCATTATTATCATATTTAATAGGCCGCTGCTCTGCAGCTTGAATGTGACTGATAACTGTTTTTCTACAAACAGATCAGCCCTATGGGCTTTTGAGGGAATCAGATATTTATTGACCACAGGAGCACCAGCGGTGCGCCCTGTTTGTAGAAGAAATGTAAATATTAGA
>JAFGOZ010000424.1 GCA_016926235.1 Bacteroidales bacterium
GGAGGAAAATAGTGGGTAAGGAAAAGAATATGCATAATTGATTTTAAGGTATTTCAGCTAATTCTCTAATAGCCTGACGATAACTGACAAATTCGAAATGTTGTTTTTGTAAATATTGAATTAACCATAAATACCAATTTTTAAAAGTCATATAACTTGGAGAAAAATAACGATCATGAAAAAGAATGGTGAAATATCTAATATTTTGGGATTTTATCACTTCAATAATTTCTATTGTTTTTTTCTTCATTGTTTTGATCGAATCGTTCTGAAATCGTTTTTGATGATACCAAATCCTGCCATCCATGATATGTACTGGAAATTCCCAGAGTGAACCAATTTTATAGCAATTAGAAAGGCTCTCAATGCTCGAATCGAATAGATAGTGAAGCTTATCCAATTTCAATAGAGTACTCTCGTCAGTTCGTAAATAATGCATTCTTATTCCAAATTGGTTATCATTAATAAGTAACTTAAATTTTTCATATTCTTCTTTCATGATATTCAAATCGGTGTATTCAATTCCATGAATCCCTATGTCAAATCCCTTTAAACGGATTATTTTTGACCATTTAATTGCATCGGAATGGGAATAAGAAAGTCCCAGACCGTTCGCTACACCAATAAAAAAGGTTGCTGGTATTTTATTATAAAGATCAAATTCAATTAATTCTTGAATATTTTGAAAACGGTTATAACACACTTCCTTAATTCGATTCGCGAATTCAGATCGGCTGATTTTGCTCCTTGTTAGCTCAATAATTGATTTTATAGCCATTTTTATAAGAATATTATCACCAAGGTGTTCTAGGGCAGTAATGTGATCAATATCATGAGATACAATTACTTTCATTAAAATAATTCACGTTTAAAAAATTTAAGAATCATTTCAAGGGGCAGTTTTGCTTTATTTATACGATAAAATGGAATTAGTCCACCACCAAATTCTCTGAAATAACTCTCAATTTTCGGTACCATAGAACCCTCAAAATCGAAGTACTTAAGTGCAATACTTTTGGAATACTTAATAGATTCCCAAATCACTAAAACACCCCCGCTTTCATCAATAGTTCTATCTCCAGCACCTAAAATATAATAGGCAGTATCTTGGTCAAAAACGCACAATGCCACCGAAGCTAATTGGCTTTCTTGAAATGCACCAAAGATGAAGGAATTTTGATCAGAGAAAAAATTAAAAAGTCTATGCAAACTCTTATAGTCATATTTTATTTTCTTACTAATGAACATCTTTTTTATGATTGGTAATACAGAGGCAGGTTTTTGGATTTTTTTAACAACTATTCCCTTTTTTTGGGCTTTTCTGATATCATTCCTTCTTTTAGGAGACATGTTATCCCAGATTTTTTCCTCAGATTGACCAAGGTTTATGACATATGTATATCTGGGTATCACTTTATAATGAGACCAGATAAAAGGTTGTGTATCAACTATCTTTCTTTGAGTAGATATTGAAATTATATCGAATTTTTGCGCTTCTAAAAATTGGACAATGTCAGAGGTTATTTTTTTTATCCGCTCATGTTGCTTAGCAGGATTTTCAGTCTTAATATCTAGAAAAAATAATGAATACGGCGAAAAGGATGGATCTCTTGCAATCTTGATAAATTTTCCAACAGTATATTGCTTTAGATGAAATCCCCCAATTAATCTGTATTGATCATCAAAGATTCCATAAATCATCACTTCTGAACCAAATTGCCTTAACCATTCTAAAGAATCGAAAAAAGTTCCGCATTTTTTTCTGATTGTTTCATAAACCGGGTAATACTCGGAATGCAATATCCGAATTTCAGCCATTATTTATTCTTCCCAAAACATTGTTATATAACGTCAGTAGATTCTCTTTTTCATTTTCCCAGGTTCGACTGCGAATAATATCTGCCTTACCCTTTTTTATAAGCCTTTCACGAAGTGGTTTATTTTGCGCAAGAAGATCAATTTGTTGCGCTATTAATTTTGGATTCTGAGGCTCAGTATATAAAACAGAATCATAAAATATCCGACGATAATAAGGAAAATCTGAAATAATTACCGGGATTCCACATGCCATATATTCGAATGATTTTACCGGCAAACTAGTCAAATAATTTTTAATAGGAAGTAATAAAGCAATTCCTATATCAGCCGACTTCATATAAGCATATACCTCTTCAGGCTTCAAATTCCCAAAATATGTTACAAATCGCCAAGCCGATAGTCGAGAGCATTGCATAAAATATGAATCATTTTCCCATTTACCTAACAACCATAAATTCACTTGCGATTGACAATAATTTAAAGATTCTATTATTGTATGAATTACACGCGATCTTGCCAGTAAACCAGCATAAATGACCGTAATAGAATCAACAGTGGGCTTTTTAACATAATTAACCTGACGTATTATTTCAGTAACGGGGTAATTTCGAATAAAACAGAATTTGCGCCAAATTTTCTCGTATACTTTATGATAATAATCATAATATCCATCCTCCGCCAAAACAACGGAATCAAATAGTAGAATGCTAATTTTCTCCAATCTCATATAGAAAAATTTAATAATAGATTTTAGGAATTTATTTTTTAGGTAGGATTTATCATCAATACTATAATAGACCAATTCATGAATATCATAGATAACCTTTTTACCTAAAATTTTTAGTATTAACCCGATGGGTAAAAGTTCTGGGTCATGTAAATGGTATAAATCAGCCCAGATCATCAATGATTTTATCAAAAAAAAGACTGGTCTTATCGTAACTCTAAGCAAGCGATTGCGTAATTCCTTAATACCAACAATTTCGATCTCTTTAGTCAATTCATTTCGTTCATTATTTGCTAATAAAACAAGTCGATATCCAATCTCAGATAGGGATAAACACTCTTTGTAGAATATTCGATCGTCAAACGCCCTATGTACGCTAGTTATATGACAAACTGTTATCTTTCTATTGTTCATATTTCAATATAGGTCCGTTTTCTTCTGTTCCTCGATTAGTGTAGAGTACCA
>JAFGOZ010000425.1 GCA_016926235.1 Bacteroidales bacterium
ATGTGCGCCGCAGGATTCTTCGGGTTTGGCGTAAAAGCCAAATCAATATTTACTTCCTACTAAGGAAAATAGCCCAATGTAAAAGGTATCTCAGAAGTTACTTTACCTGTTGGTAAAACATATTTTATTTTATATTGATAATATCCGGACAATATCCACGGTATTGAGGAATTATAGAATGACAGAACTCTTTCACTTAATTGAAGATCATCATTAGCACTATAAAAAAAAATAATTTGTTGATATAAATCAGACTCGTCCTGCTTATAAATAACCTGATTACAGAAAATAAAGGCAATCGTGTGATCTATTAAAAACTGCGGTGCCTCGTTATTTTGAATTTGCGAATCAGTAAGTTGGGCATAATCATCATAGGATGCTTCATGCTGATCAATATATGCAGCATGAACTGGTGGTATACCATAAGGATAAATATCGCGATGAATTTCTGGTTTAAATAGTTCACCATCCCAAGATTTATAAAGCTTGTTATACACATAATTTTGGTAATAACTATTATCCTCTAACAATGCTTCAATTCGAGCCAAACCAGATTGAGCTCCAGAGACCACATCCGTATAAGCTTCAGCCTTATCAAAACATTCAATCTCCTCTGAAAGTCTTGCTTTCTCTAGAACCATATGCATAGTTTCTGAATTTGGAGCCACCTGGTTGGTTCCTAAAATCCGTAATAAAGAGGTTCCTTTCTCAAACAGATCATTTACTTTTGATTCAAAGTCATTATATCTACTCGTCCTAAAAAACATTTCTTTATAAGTGACGGTATCTTCCAATTGTGAAATACCAATAAGCTTATATTCATATATTGTCTCATTCTTTAAGTTTTGAGGCAATTCAAATACAAACATTTTATCCTTTGAATTATAAACAACTTCTTGAGAACTTGATACATTTCCCTTGTTTTCTGAAAAAACAATCCAGTATTTGCTAGGATTACCATCTAATGTACCAGTAAAAAGATGATCCATAGCATATTGAAACACGATGCAACCACTATCCGATTCGTCTTGTAAAAAATGATATTGTCTGTTAACGGGATAGGAGGCCTTAATATCATCATCACATATTAATGTGCTTGTACCTCCTCTTGTTGTGAAATTTACTTCAATACACTCCTCAATTGCATTATTCTGTAAGTCAATACAATTCATCCATTCATCATTTATAAGTTTTTGCCATTGAATTTCGATTTCTAATTTCATTTGAGCCCCTTCAGGTAGTATTTCATCCAGATATAACCAGGCCGTTGTGTCATCAGATTTGAAACTCCCACTGATTTCATTATTCTCATGCCAAAGCTTCATCGTTTTTAAAATTATCTTAAATTTCTGATCAAATCCAGCAAAGGTTAACATAGAATCAATAGGATATTTAGTATAAAGTGCTGGACTTGCATAAATAGAAAATGAAGATGAGTTTTCTTCAGGATAAACATTTGAAATTACTTTGTAGGGAATTTCTGTTTGAAATTGAAAATTATATTCATGATATTCAATTTCTCCTTCAATAGTATAAGGTACCCATTGACTATTATCCCAAACCATTGCATGTACTTTTAAGTGAAAAAAATAAATTGTACCTGGTTCAAGTGAATCATCTTGAGGAAAATAACATGATAAACCTCCAATTTTTAAAGATTCGAGTCCATATTTCTGCTTTACTTCAGAAAATAAAGTTGCTGAATCAATTACAATTTTTATGTCTTCCTCTTCAATATGTGTTTCATTTAAAAAAAGAGGATAATTAAAGTTAACCCCTATTTTAGGTATTAAACCAACACCTGATTGATCAGGTTGTGGATAAAAAACTGAGACAAGTTCATCAGGTTTTTTAAGTTTATGTTCTTCTACATTTTCATCTTTTTTACAGGAGATAACAAATATAAACATAACCATTCCAAGAGCTATTATTTTGCTTTTCATAAAGGAATTATTTAGGTATTATATTTAATACAATAATATGAATATTTACAAAGTAATCAAATAGTATATTTAAACATTCAAGGCCATCTTCACCTTAGAAGGCGAATGTGCGCCGCAGGATTCTTCGGGTTTGGCGTAAAAGCCAAATTGTTCCAGCATCTCAAGTTTGGGGATTATATTCCCTTCAATATCCAGGTGGAAAAAGCCGGGGAAAATGTCTTTGTTTTGTTTGATAAAATTAAAAAGCGGTGCATTCTCGTTGTCGGTATTTACCCGTACTGAAAGCCGATCTTCAAAGCCCGAAACCATATATTCAGGTAGCAGATAGGGACAAAACTCCATATCTTCTTTATTAGGAATGGATTGATATAACACCGTTTGAGGTAAATAGGTAAGCAATGAAGGCAGGCAGTTAATATCCATTCCTCTGAAAGTGATCATCTGGAATATGGTTTTGCTGAAGTCGTCCATGGTTTCAAAAGGATATCCCCATACGTAAAAAGCATCTACACCCGGTATATATTTTTTCGCTTTGGCTAGTACTTTCATACCTTCCTCAGCTTTAATACCTTTTTTTATTGCCTCCAGTATTGTATTTGAGCCGGACTCAATGCCAAAACGAATTTCAATACACCCCGCTTTCCCTAATGCTTTCATTGATTCTTTTGAAACCAGGTCGACCCGGGCAAATACTTTAAAAATAATGTTCAACTTGCGTTTTTTCAGAAGTTTACAGAATTCAATGGTGCGTTTTGGACTTGATACAAAGTACTCATCCTGGAAAAGAAACTCCTCCACACCAAATTCCTTATGCATGTATTCCATCTCGTTTATAATATTTTGGGCTGAACGGGAGAATGCTTTCCAACCCCAAATAGGAGTTATGGAACAGAAAGTACACGGGTATGGACAACCCCGGCTCCCCATAATATTGTGGCCATCATATTTTGAAAAATCTATGCAATGATAAGCTGGACGGTTTAAATTATCCAGGCAGGCAATGCGGGGACTTTTTTCATTGTGAATGACAGAGCCATTTTCCCTGAATGAGATGGAAGGAATATCTTGTATCGACTGGTTTTGCATAAGCGCTTTAACCAGCCTTGGCACCGTATTATCGCCTTCACCTTTATGTATTATATCTACTTCAGGAAAGCGTTTCAGAATCTCATTTTCAACAGCAGCTGTACCTACACCACCTAATACAATCCTGGTTCGCGGGTAGCATTTTTTAATCCCGGGTAATGCATATAAAACAAAAGGCAGAAGATTAGCCATGCAACTTAATCCCAATATTGGTGACGGATCTTTTAAAAAATCCATAAAATTTTCCAGGTTAAATATTTCATTGGATTGATACATCTGGTAATCCCTGAAATCAACCTCAATACCTGCATTCTCAAGAGCCGAAACCAAATACATAGGTCCCAATGCCAGGTGGTTTTGACGCATAATCTTCCCGTCAAGGAATTTCACATATAACATATTCAAGTTTACGAGAGTTATGTCTGCCATTATTATCTGTTTTTTCTTCCTAATCTTTCAAAAAAATCTTTTACGGGTGTTGGACGGTGACCATATCCAACAACTATTATATCATCTAAATATCGACAATCCTCCTGTAAAGAAACATTTATTTTCTTTTGCCCGTTATATGCTATTAGCTGTGAAAAATATCCTATATATGAAAACTCAAGGACATCACCAGAGTCTGCTTTAATTTTGTAAAAACCCTCCAGATCGCATATCGTTCCATTACTGGTTCCTCTGATGAGAATGTTTACTCCGGGGAGTGGATCGCCTGTTAGCTTATCAGTAATTATTCCTGTTATCCAAGTTGCATTTATGGAATCTCTTTTCACCTCAAATCCAGGCTGATTTGAATTAATAGTCCTTAATTCATTCTTTGGAGCAAAATTGTTTATGTTTTCTATAGGATGTCCTTGCTGAATAAATGAAATTAAAAAGATAACAGCCGCTGCCTTTTTCCAGGAAGGAAGTGTCCGCTTTTTAACCCCAGGTATGGAAAAAGCTTTTATTGAACTTAAAAGAGTTTTCGTATCAATCAAAAATAGAAGTATTCGTTCTTTTTCATCGAGTCTGATCCCACTCTGTTCAACCGCTTTTTCACGATTACTGATAAGAGCATTCTTGAATTTTTTATCGTACTTGGCCATCAGAAGCAAAGCTTCAAAACGAATGCTGTTATAGTTTGATTGGTACCTGGTTTTTTCCGGTTGTGGCCCTACTATATTCAATTTACTGCTCATTTCCGCTTTTTTTTCTTTTCAGGTTGAATTTGTACAGGCTCTTCCATGGGAGTTATTCCTCTTTTATACAAATTGGCCTTAGCTTCATCCTTCTTAAGAGTAATATCTATTTCGGTTAAATCAGAAATTAATACTACCTCCTGCTTCAGGTGATAAAAACTTTCAAATACCAGGGTATCGTTTGCTGCTGCCCGTATTGAGTAATTACCCTTAACATCTGTTTCAACAAAGGTATCTTTCCCTTTTACAGATACCCTTGCATGTATAATGGGGCGATGAGTAGCAGAATCAAAAACACTTCCTGAAATAACCATATGATAAAAGTCGCTGGTAAGGCCCTGGACTATCGGGGTTGATTCAGCATTAGCCGTATCTACTATTACAGCCTGACTTTTTGCCTCTTTTGTACTTATGGTAGTTATTAAAAGAAGCACTGCCGCTGCTGTTTTCCAATTTGAAAGCGACTTTTTGTTTATTCCCGGAACCTGGAATGAACGTATAGTTGATAATAGTTGCTTATTATCAATACCCTGAAGAATGTATCTCTCTTTCTCATCCAGGTCAAAACCACTATCCTGTAAGGTTTTTTCACGGTCAGCAATTAATTGACTGCGAAATGTTTTATTATACTTCGCCATAAGCAGGAGAGCTTCGAATTTGGCACCTTCCGGGCGTTTGTACAAGCTTCTTTTTTCAGGTTTTGGGCCTACTATGGTTATTTTATGCTTCATGGTTCTTATGTTTTTGACATGTTAAAATTATAATACCCCCACAAATCTCTTCTAATCTACTAATGGATTTACTACTTCAGTAGTATCAGTGATAGTTATTCGTACAAAATCATCTACATCCAACTCATAATATTCCTTCGTCTCCAGAAATACAGTATTACCGTCAGCAGAAAGGTAAAATTTTAACCGGTGTGTTTGAGGAAAATCACTGGCATATTCTGATATTTCAATTTTATCCGATGCTTCTCCGGGCATAAGGCTGGAAAATATGGAATAATCTCCCCAGCTAATATCCGTCATAATTACATTATGCACATCATTTACAACCTGTATTTTTGCCTCTTTCATACAGGATGCAAATAACAATACTATTGTCAACAGCATAATTAATTTCTTCATTTTTACTGATTTATAGGTACATAAAACTCTCCGACAAACATGCTGCGGGTATCGGCTAAAATTTCAATAGCTTCAACAATCAGGGTTTTTATTGTTTTTTCATCTCCATTAGCCATTCTCATTTTAAAAGATTCAATAGAACAGATATAATACCCCGGATCAAGCGTAAAATAATCATTCAATAGGTCGGCATATTCACCCGCGGTTGTAAGCAACTGTTTGCTGCTTTGAAATGGGGCAATAATAGAATATTTTACTTCCTGATTACACACTGTCAGGCCATTTACAATTTCTTTTGGATAAACAGAAGTATCAACACCGAGTGAGTAAAAACTCCCCCATTGCTTTGTGTTTATGGATATTTTAACGTCATAGACAGAGTCGACCAGCAGGAACTTCATCTGATCGTTGTGCATAATATACGGTTTTAGTATTACCAGTAATTCCCTGAAAACCGTTTTATCAGATGAAGAGTAGATGGTGGATTCATTGGTATACGAATAGGGTGAATTATCTTCACTGCTGCATCCTAAAATAAAGGTTAATAATGCCGCGAATAGCAAAAGTCTTGTTTTCATGATAGCAGGATTATGAATGCTTCACATACCCATCTTTTTTAATGCTTCATAAACAAGGAATGCAGGCCATACAATGGCTTTCAGAAAACCAAGTACGCCCATCCAGAAAGTAGTGGCAGTAGAAATATAATATATGGCGGCCCCTATAAAGCCCATTCCATATACGGCCCCGGCAGGAGCATTGCTGTTGACACGTTTACTCATTATTTTTAGTTTTTTAGGTTGTTGTAATAACGCACAAATTAGGAATTTTTTAATCATTTTAAAAGATAGATGAAAGAAAGTTATAGTCGGTTGCGCTAAAATTCCAAAGTGATACTTATTAGTTACTATATCAAATTTTTGTAATTATTTCGGGAATAAAACTAGTGTTTCTCTTTGAATTATGATTAAAAACAAGAAAATCAATTCTTGTTTTTCTTGTTTTTTTAGTAACTTAAATCTCATAATTTATTCAACATTGTATGTTCAGTTAATTTCAATACAAACTATACAACCTATGTATAAAAAACTATATGAAATTATTGATGTTGGAGTGGTTTATCAAAACACGGATGGAAAGATTTATGACATAAACCCGGCTGCAGAAAAAATTCTTGGAATAAAAAAAGATGATATTTCAGGCTTGGATTCATATTCCCAAAATTGGCAAGCAATAAAAGAAGACGGGAGTCCTTTCCCCGGAGAAGAGCATCCTTCCATGATCGTTTTAAAAACAGGCAAACCGATTAAAAATGTTGTAATGGGTATTTATAATCCAGCCATTAAAGAACATAGATGGATAAAAATTAATGCTTATCCTGATTTTAAAGAAGAGGATAATTCGTCGTGTTGTGTTTTTAGTACATTTTCGGATATTACTGACCTGATAAAAACAAAACAGCAATCAATCAATGCCGAAAAGAAGATCCATGAGGGCGAACTGGCACTTGAAAAAACAGTCGAAGAACTCGAAGCCATTATAAATGCCTTACCGGGCATGGTGAGTGTGGTTGATAAAGAGTTTAATATACTAATTGCTAATAATGAAGTCATTAAAACCTTTGGACATCCGAAAAAAAATGAAGTTATTGGTAAAAAATGCTACAATATCCGAAAAGGATTAAAGTATATTTGTCCTCAATGTGCCATAGCAGAAAGTTTTAAAACGGGAAAAATGGTTTCAAGAATTTCTATTCCCGAAGAAGAAGAACTTATGGGTATTGCAACCAAAGCATATGCGATACCATTAAAGCATAAAAACGGCGATATTTGGGGAGGTGTTGAGGTAATTATGGATGTAACCGATATGAGAAGGATTGAAAAAGCCGTGATGGAAAGTGAAGAACGTTTCAGGACGATCATTGAGGAAGCTGCTGATGCCGTATTCCTAAGCAATATGAAAGGGGACATAATTAATGTAAACCACAAAGCTGAAGAACAAACAGGGTATACCCGTATCGAACTCCTTTCTATGAAAGTTATGGACTTTGATATTGATCATCCAACATTGGAAAAATGTCATGTGTTTTGGAATTCAATACTTATAGGAACAGCCCAAAAACTGGAAACCCTTCATATGCGAAAAGATGGAACAACATATCCGGTAGAATTAAATGTTAGCGCATTGAATATAAACGGAGAAAAGCACATTCTGGGTTTCGCCAGGGATATAACAGAACGAAAACAGGCAGAAGAATTATTGAAAAAACAGAACGAAGAGTTTCAGGCATTGAATGAAGAATTATCAGATAGCATTTCAAGAATACAAAAAATAAATGAGGAATTAGAAATAGCCAAAGCCAAAGCGGAAGAAAGCGATAAGTTAAAATCCGCATTTTTAGCCAATATGAGCCATGAGATACGTACACCCATGAATGGCATACTTGGCTTTGCTGAATTGCTTCAAGAACCTAATATTGATGAAGATCGAAAAAAACATTATGTTGAAATTATTGAACAAAGTGGCAGAAGAATGCTGAGTATAATTTCTGACCTGATTGATATTTCAAAAATTGAAGCAGGGCAGGTTGAAATTCATAATGAACAAACAAATGTAAATAATGTCATCCGTGAATTGTTAGATTTTTTCAGACCTGAGGCAAACAGAAAAAATATTGTCCTTAAAACCTCATTATCATTAGACGATTCCTTATCGACTGTTGAAACAGATAAAACAAAACTTAACCAGATACTTACAAATCTGTTAAAAAATGCTCTAAAGTTTACAGATGATGGGTGCATAGAATTTGGCTACTCCCTCGAAAAGGATTTTCTAAAATTCTATGTGAAAGATACGGGAATTGGTATTCCCCATGAATTCCGCGAAATTATTTTTGATCGATTCAAACAAGGAGAAAATAGTAACGGAATAAATGAAGGGACCGGGCTTGGGTTATCTATAAGTAAAGCCTTCGTCGAACTATTAGGCGGAAAAATAGGACTTGAGTCCGGCAGCAAGTTGGGATCAACATTTTACTTTACTATTCCATATACACATAAAAAAATAAATCTAAAAGAAAAAACCAGAGAATCAGCCCGGATTAAAATTTCTGAAAGAATAAGTATACTAGTTGCCGAAGATGATATGGTAAGCTATTTATATATGAAAGAACTACTTACCAGCTATAAAATAAATTGTATTCATGTAAAAAACGGGGCCGATGCTATTGAAGTAATTAAAACACTGCCTGAAATAAAGCTAGTCTTTATGGATATAAAACTACCCGTTATAGATGGATTGACTGCTACACAAGAAATAAAAAAAATACGGCCTGAAATTCCCGTAATTGCACAAACAGCTTACGCTTTTAATGAAAATAGAGAAAAAGCCTTACAAACTGGTTGTGATGATTTTATTTCAAAACCTATTCCACGAAATAAAATAAATGAAATTATTGTAAAATACCTTAAATGATACTGCACATAACCACCCAAACAAACTGGGAAAAAGCCCAAAAACAAGGTAAGTATACCTTACCTTCCCTTCAAACCGAAGGTTTTATCCATTGCTCAACCGTTAAACAAACTGTAGATACAGCCAATATCTTCTTCAAAGGACAACAAGGACTGGTATTACTTTGCATTGATGAGAAGAAACTTACATCGGAATGCAAATACGAAGACCCGACTGGTGGCGGTCAGCATGATCCCAATGTAGGAAATCTTTTCCCTCATATTTACGGGCCGGTTAACCTTTCTGCGGTTATTAAAGTAGTGGATTTCCCTGTTGGCAGGGATGGATGTTTTAAGTTACCCGAAGCTATAAAATAACCGCAAATTGTATTGTTAAACAAAACATACAACCTTGAAAACTTTATGCCCTTTGATCTTCATAAGTTTTTATTTACATTTATCCATTAATTAGAGAATGACATTGAATAAGCAGCTTTAACGATGAGACATTATGCAATTATTTGCCTGGTGTGTATCCATTTTGCTTCATTTTGCCAAAAAAATGAAGTAATTGACAGCCTCCATCATTTATTGTCTATTACAAAAAATAAAACAGAGCAAAGCAAAATACTGAACGACCTCCACAAGAATACCTATCGCAACGATCCTCAACTCAGCCTTGAATATGCAAAAAAAGCTTTCAGCCTTTCTGGTAAGGACCAATGCAGTGAGCCCTACATCAGGGCATGCCAGAATATGGGTATCTCTTTTTCATATTTGAATAATACAGACAGTAGCCTCTACTATTTCTATAAAGCCCTTGAAACGGCAAAATTATGTGGTAATAATGTGGCCGAAGCTTCGAGCATAAGAAGTATCGGCTCAGTTTTTTGGTACAAAAATGAATTCGACAGCGCTATTTCATTTTACACTTTAGCCCTGGAGAAATTTCAGGCTATCGGCGACGAACAGCAAATAGCCACCTGTATATCCAACCTCGGGGTAGCACATTACAGCATGGGCAATTACAAAGAGGCAATTGACTATTATATGCAATCATTTAACATGCTGGATACAATAAAGAATCCCATCGAAGCTGCATCAACACTGAATGATATAGGAGTGATTTACCAGGAGTGGGGAAACCCGGACAAAGCCCTCGTTTATTTTCTGTGGGCCCTGCGTAAAAATGAGGAACAAAACAACCCGAGGGGCATTGCCACTAACCTGGACAATATCGGGCAAATTTATTTTGCACAAAAGAATTATCCTCAGGCTTTACAATATGCCAAACAGGGACTGAACATCGACCGGCAAATTGAAAACTACATGGGCCAGGGCTATTCCTGCTTAAGCATTGGTAAAATTTATGAGGTCTTGCAAGCACCTGATTCTGCGCTTTATTATTATACCCTGTCAAAAAAGCTTTTTTTTAAAACAGATGATAAAGCCGGACTATCTGAAGTGTTTCAGATGATCGGGGACCATTACAAAACCATTGAGCTATATACTGATGCTATTGAAGCCTACAAAACAGCCATAATATATGCCGATTCAATAAATGACAAGCAGAGTGCGGCCAATGCATACTCCGGCATGGGTATTAGTCAGTTTTTCAATGATAAATTATTGCTTGCCGAAAGGAATTTGCTGTATTCTACAAACATTGCACAAAACCAAAACTATATACATATCCTTTTGGATAACTATTACTATTTATCGAAAGTTTACCAAAAACTGGGCAACAAAGACAAACAAATCGAGTATTTACAAGCATTTATAAGTACCAAGGATTCAATCTATAATATTGAAAAGCAAAAGCAGATCACCGAACTTCAGGCCAAATACGAAACCGATAAAAAAGAAAAAGAAATTGAACTGCTCAACCGCAACGAAAGCATCAATAAAAGCAGGTTACGATTCCAACGCACCATCATTTACGGTATTTTAATCATACTTCTTCTTCTATTACTTGCAATATTCCTTTTATTTAAAAGAAATAAAGAAAAACAGCTTGTTAACACTCTGCTAAACAGCAAGAACAGGGAAATTGAAAAACAAAAGGCAGAAATAGAAAAACAGAATGTTAAGCTCGCCCGGCAAGCACAAAAACTACAGGAGCTGGATGAGCTTAAATCAAACTTTTTTACCAACATATCGCATGAATTCCGCACCCCTCTTACCCTGATTATCGGACCCGTTGAAAAGCTTTTAGAAAGGGTAAAAGATAAAGATCAACAGGATCAGTTAAAAATTATACTGCATAATGCCCGTCAACTTCTGGATTTGATTAACCAACTGCTTGAGATCTCTTCCATTGAAAAAGGAACAGCCAAATTATATTTCCAGAAAACGAATATAAAAAAAGAAATTCAATTTCTCATAAATATGTTCAGCTCCTACGCTGCTGAAAAGAGCTTAACTCTAAATTTTAATGCGGAGGAAAATAACTACCTTGGCTACCTCGATAAAGGCAAATTCTCCAGGATAATCGGAAATATCCTGTCAAATTCCATCAAATATACCTCCGAAGGAAGCATCGATATCCATTTACGGCAGATTGACCACCAACAGGTACAAATTACCATAAGCGATACAGGTATAGGCATTGACGAGGAATCGTTGCCCTATATTTTTGAGCGTTTTTACCGAACCGATCAATCAAAACTGAAGCACCAGGGAACCGGCATTGGACTGGCCTATACAAAGGAGTTGATTAATCTCTATAAAGGAAATATAAACGTTACATCATCCCCAGGTAAAGGAACCATATTTACCCTTACATTACCCCTTAGTATTGCCGGTTTCAATGAAAACGAATACGAAATTACTGAAGAAGCCGTTACTTTCGAAACCTTTTCCCTGCAACCCGTTATAACCCCTGATTTTAAAAATAAAACCCAAAAAAAGCATGCAGAAACCGTTCTGGTTGTTGAAGATCATCATGAACTAAGACAATTTATCTGTAATACCCTGGCAGAAAAATACAATATCCTGCAGGCTGATAACGGGAAATCCGGCATTGAAAAGGCTGAAGAATACAATCCCGACATTATTATCACTGACCTTATGATGCCGGAGGTAAATGGTATTGAACTTACAAAAACGCTCAAAACGAACGAAAATACCAGTCATATACCCATTATCATTCTCACGGCAAAAAGTACGGTTAAAAGCAAAATAGAAGGCCTTGAATCGGCCGCTGACGATTACCTTACCAAGCCATTTCATATGGAAGAATTGCAGGCGCGTATCACAAACCTGTTAAACTTACGTAAAAAATTAAGAGAAAAATACCACCGTTCCATCGAAGTAGTGCCTTCTGAAGTAACCTCTACCTCTGTAGATGAGCGGTTTTTATCCAAATTGCTGTCTGTTGTGGAAGAAAACATGGCCGATCCTGAATTTTCAGTAGATAAACTATGCAGCCTGGTGGCAGTCAGCCGGGCAAACCTGCACAAAAAATTAAAAGCTTTGCTGGATCAGTCAGCCACAGAGTTTATTAATTCAATACGTTTAAAACGCGCAGCACAATTAATAAAACAAAAAAGTGGGACCATATCCGAAATTGCTTATGATGTAGGCTTCAGTAATATTTCCTATTTTACCCGAACTTTTAAAAAATATTTTAACATTCTCCCAAGTCAATTTATGGAAGAATAGGCTTTCTATTTGTTTCACTCCTGTTATCCCTTGAATACTCTTATTTATCAATAGTCATCCTTCATTTGAAACATTTGTGTCAATTATTGAAACATTTGTGAAACCCCTTGAAGGACAGTCCCTCTATTTTTGTCAATGTTGATCAATGTTCATTGACAATAAAATAGAGATAACAATCTAATTATTATTATTAAATAAAACAGAGACAAAATGAAAAGAGTATTTATTATGATAGCTGCACTTATATTGACTATGAATGCGATAACCCAATCCCCTGAAAAAATGAGCTATCAGGCGGTCATACGCAACAATAGTAACCAATTGGCAGCTAACCAAAATGTGGGCATGAAGATTAGCATCCTAAAAGGTTCGGCTACGGGTACTGTTGTTTATGATGAGATCCAAAATCCAACCTCAAATTCCAATGGGTTAATATCTATTGAAATTGGTGAAGGTACCAATTTATTTGGCACATTTTCAAGCATAAACTGGTCAGATGGCCCATACTTCGTAAAGATTGAGATCGACCCTGCAGGAGGATCAAGTTATACTATTACCTCTACAAGTCAATTATTAAGTGTACCCTATGCATTATACGCCAAAAAAGCAGGTAGTGTAAACGAGACCGATCCTGTCTTCAATGCATCTGTTGCAGCCGGTATTACCAACGATAATATTATCAGTTGGAATAATAAATTGAATAGTTATACTGAATCTCAAGATTTAAGCGATGTGCTTTCTCTGGGAAATTCTGCAGGAAACGAGAAAATTACTAATCTTGCAGACCCTGAAAATGCTCAGGATGCGGCCACAAAAGCCTATGTTGATGCCTTTGTAACTTTATTGACAGAACAGGGTTCGATTGTAACTGACATAGATGGTAATATTTATCCCACAATTGAAGTAGCTACCCAGATATGGATGGCAGAGAATCTAAAAACTACCCGTTATAATGATGGTGATACCATAGCTAAAGAAATAGATTATATGACATGGAAATTTCTCACTTCTCCAGCTTATTGCTGGTATGATAACGATAGTGCAACCTATTGTGCTACGTATGGTGCTTTATATAACTGGTATGCTGTAAGCACTAATAAACTATGTCCTGTGGGATGGCATGTACCTACTGATGACGAATGGACAACCTTTATGACAAATTTGGGAGGAGAAACTGTTGCAGGAGGAAAATTAAAAACATCCGGGGTTACTTATTGGCAGCATCCTAATACCGGAGCCACCAATGAAATTGGCTATAAAGCATTACCAGGCGGATTTCGTGGTACTACAATAGACTACTTCAATTTAGGCTACTATGGTTATTGGTGGAGTATAAGTGCGTCAAGCTCCAGCAATGCTTACTTCAGGTCGATGAGTTATAATAGTGCCAGCGTAGTAAAGTTGAATGAAGCTAAACAAAATGGATTAAGTGTTAGATGTGTTAAGGACTAATAGTTAAAATGTTGCATAATATTATTATAAAAATTCATATAAAATGAAACTAAAACAAATACAATTAATTGGTCTGCTAATAGCCGGGTTGGGCTTAAATGGTCTTTCTGCCCAGGAAACTTTGCCAGCTTCAGGAGGTTATGTTTCAAATAATGAAAGCTCTGTGAGTTATACCATTGGACAAGTGGTCTATACAACAAATGGAAATTCAATACAAGGAGTACAACAACCCTATGAAATCTTCTTGGTTTCAACCATTGAGGAAGCCAGGGACATAAGCCTTCGCATCTCTGTATTCCCAAATCCTACCATTGACTTCCTTACATTAAAAATAATTGGGATTGGGTTTAAAAATTTATCCTTTTCTATTTATGATATCCAGGGTAAATTATTAGAAAACAAGATAATAGATGCAAAATCTATGACCATCAACATGGAACAACAATCATCTGGAATTTACTTTTTGAAAGTTAAAAGTGAAAATGAAGTAATCAAAACATTTAAAATACTTAAAAAATAAAAGAATTATGAAACGAGTATATTTATTATTAATGGCCGTAATTTATGTTATATGCGGTTTTGGTCAGGCGCCCGAAAAAATGAGTTACCAGGCCGTAATTCGAAACAACAGCAACCAGCTTGTAGCCAGCCAAAATATAGGAATAAAAATAAGCATTATACAAAGTTCTGTGGAAGGAACTGTAGTATACGCTGAAACCCATAGCCCCAATACCAATAACAACGGATTGGTGAGCCTTGAAATTGGCACAGGCACAGTTGAGAGTGGTGAGTTTTCAACTATTGATTGGGCAAGCGGACCCTACTTCATTAAAACCGAAACTGATCCGTCAGCTGACGGAGGTACCAGCTATTCATTAACCAGTACCAGCGAGCTGTTAAGCGTACCCTTTGCACTGTATGCAAAAAAAGCCGGCAATACATTTAGCGGTAATTATGATGATCTAACAAATGCCCCCGATTTTGCAGGATGGGATATTGACAGCACTAATGATGTTACATTAAATGACACACAAACTATACCCGGTAATAAAACCTTTACCGGAACCATAACTGTTCCAACTCCTCTGGATTCTGCAGATGCTGCAAACAAAGCTTATGTGGATGCCCTTGAAAGCAAGATATCCGAACTGGAAGATCTTATATTTGAAGCGGGCATGTACAAAGAAAAAGATGCAGACGGGAATGAATACAGAGTGATTAAGATTGGCTCCCAATATTGGTTTAACGAAAACCTGAAGACTACCAAATACAACAATGGTAAGCCAATATCTAAGGTAACCGGTGGAGGCACCTGGGGAAATACCACTACGCCTGCATATTGCTGGTACGATAATGATAGTGCTACCTATGCAGGCACTTATGGAGCTTTGTACAACTGGTATATGATAAATACTGATAGCTTGTGTCCATCCGGTTGGCATGTACCTACAAATGATGAATGGGCCGTATTGATAAACTTCCTGGGAGGTGAAAGCGTTGCCGGTGGAAAATTGAAAGAAACCGGGTTGGATCATTGGTGGAGTCCAAACACCGGTGCCACTGACGAATGGAACTTTACAGCACTTCCGGCAGGGTACCGCGCAATGAACGGAGTATTTATGCCGCCCGGACAATATGGATATTGGTGGACAGCCACTCAATATAACAGTACTGATGCATGGTATAGAGCTACTGCTTATAACAATTCAACGGTAATCAATATTCATCCCAGCAAAAAAAATGGATTTTCTGTTCGGTGTATTAAGGATTAAGAAATAAATTGGGCTGTTTTCAAAGTAATCAATTTTTTGAACTAGTCCCTTTTCATTGAAACAATTTTCTGTATAAGATATATACAACTTAATTATATAAATAGCTATTTTTTGGCAGATATTACCTTCGGTTAGGGCTTCGCCGTTCGCAGATATTTTCGCAGATTTTCGCAAATAATATGGATTTTGATTCATCGGTTATCTGCGGGTTAATCTGTGTAAATCAGGGAGAAACAAATTAGCTTAATCCATTTTACCAATCTTCAGGATGCTTTTATAAATTGATGAAGCCATCTCCTCCACGTAATTGTCTTCCTGTAACTTTGCCCTGTCTTCACTATTCGATAAAAATCCCAGCAATAGCAATATTCCCGGACACTCAGCATTCTTTAATACCAAGAAATTAGCTGTTTTTAATCTGCCTCCCTCACCTAATTCCTCAATCATGGTTTTACCTGATTCATATGATTGTTCCGTATATTGTCCATCCCCATAATAATAAGCTTCTATACCTTTTTGATTTTCATTTTGAGATGAATTGTAATGCACGCTTATAAAGAAATCGGCATTATTATCAGTGGCAAATTTTACCCTGTCCTCAAGAGTGATATATTTATCATCCGATCGTGTAAATAGCATTTGTATGTCTTTATCATTGTTTAAATCTTTTAACTTTTGACATATTAATAGGTTTAAATCTTTCTCTTTTATTTCATTATATTCTGTTCCAGGATCTTTACCTCCGTGTCCGGGATCTATAACAATAATAAAGGGAGAATTATTATTCTTAAAGGAAAAAAATAGCAAAGAAGCGGTCATAAGTAAAAGTAAAAAGGTGATTTTCAACGCACTTTTTAGTATTGAAGATTTTTTTTTGTTTATCATAATTAATCTTTTTTTAGTTTGTAAAAAGCTAAAATTGCTTGTCATGGCCAATGAACAAGTGTTTTTTATTGAGTGAATAATGGTACTAGCATATTCATCGGGGTGTTGACCAGATTGAATCACTTTTGCATCAGCTAAAAATTCATGGTTTTCTGTAATTTCCTTCTTAATCAACCAGATGAACGGATTAAACCATAGAACAATACCGGCTAACTCCATAAAAAGAATATCCAGTGAATGTAATTGTTGACTATGGGCTTTTTCATGCTCCATTAAAGAATTCGTAAGGGTTTGTCCATTCAGAGAATCTTTATTTATAAAGAGATATTTGAAAAAACTATAGGGGTTTGTTTTATGGTTTACGTTAATAACCTGCATGCCATTTACTTTTGGCCCCTTGTTTTTTAATAATCTAATGATTAATAACAAATTGCATATAAATCGTATCAATAAAATAATGGCAACAAACAGATAGAAATATATCATCCATTGAGATAATTTGATGGCATGATTATCAATTGTTTCTACAGTTGTTGCCTCTAAAAATGATTCCTCCTGTATACTTCCTGATAAAAACTCATTCACATTCATCTCAGGAATAAGTGTGATTGAATGCTGTATGTTTATGGAAATGAGCGGAGCAATAGAACAAATAATAACTGCACCCAATAAATAGTATCGGTTAATTTTAAAATATTTTTCCTTTTTAAGAAAAAGCCTGTAAAGTAACCAGGATATTCCTAATCCTATTAAAGATTGAATTATATAAATCATTTCTGTTCTTTGTTTTTTTGTTCAATTTGTTGTTTCACCAGTTCCTCCAGTTTATTCAGCTCTTCAACACTCATTTCCGTGTTTTTGGTAAAAAAGGAAGCAAATTGTGCGGCTGAATCATTAAAAAAATGAGTGATCATACCTTTCAATTGATTACCGAAGTATTCATTCTTTTGAAGAATAGGAAAATACTCTTTATCTCTTCCGAGTTTTTTAAACCCAATGTAATTCTTTTCGCACATTCGCCCAAGAAGAGTTGAAATGGTAGTATAAGCTGGCCGGGGTTCAGGAAATTGTTCTACAATGTCCTTCATGAAACCCTTCTCAATCTTCCAAAGGTATTTCATGATCTGCAGTTCGGTTGAATTTAATTGTTTTATATCCACGTTTGTAGTTTTGTTACTACAAATGTAGTAATTAAAATTTAAATTCCAATTTTATTTATAATATCTTTCAATACTCACTCACACTCTTTTATCCCTCCTCTGCCTGTCGGCATCTCCCCAAGGGGAGACAAAGTAGTAGGAAAGTTTACTGCTAATTGCCAGGTTAATATTCCTTAAAACATTTCAATTAAATACCCTTCCTTTATATTTGCCAATCACCTTTGTTCCTTGCCTTCTCCCCACCGGGGAGATGCCTCGACTTACCCAAACAAAGGCTGAACAACCTTAAACCGTATATTGCATGCACTACAAAAAATGCTATCCTCCCAGTCTTCCGGTAAATCATTATCCGATCCGCAACCCGGACATACTATTTTCTTTTTCAAAATATTCTGATGCCGGCATTTTTCACAAATGCAAACCAAAGCTCCCACCGGTACATGATTTTCACTTTTGCATGCTTCGCAAACAAAATCAAATCGTTTAGGTTCTTTTACTTCAGCATATTCATGTTTAAGTGCATATTTCGTTAAAAAATTATCCTTCTCATTTTCCTGTAAATAGGGAATCCAGGTTTGAGCTATTTGTGAAAGCTTTAATTTTACGTGCAATTTCTTGGGAAGAACTTTATGCATTACCTGATATTCCGGACTATTATACATAATACTAAAACTTGCCCTTAACACATCAATATATGCATCAATCATTTTAATAAAAGAATCATAATTCACATATGTTTTGTTGTCTTTGTTATAATATCTTACCCTTTTATAGGCATTATTATAGTTTTGTGATTCTTTTGATGATGTTTTTCGCATTTCTTCAAGCGATATATCTGCAGCTGCCTTAATATATAACCTGTATATTTCACCCGGCGACACAGTAGGGGGAAGATATTCCGGAAAGTGCTGATAATAAAAATCCCAATATTTAAATTGCTCTTCCCAGTATTTTTTTTCGTTGTTTTGACTTAAATACCTCGTCATATTTTGTTTAAACTGTTCCTTCATTCGAAGATATTTTTGAGTATGAGCCTCATCATGAGTCCATACCTCATACCCTGCCGAATAATCAACATCAATCATATTGCCGCAATAATCACAAACAACATAGGGATTTTTATAGGAATTTACTTTGGCCGCACCACATTGTGAACAAATGAATTTTTTTACAAACATTTTGTATTATGCTTTTATCTATACCAAATATACTTCCAATTTATAAAATCAGATAACTTTTCTTTTTTCGCTTTAACTCAGAATGAGATTGAATATGAACCCTGAACCTGACTTCATTTACATTTCGGCAGGAAAATACAAGATAAGAGCGATTCACTCTTTTTCCTCACTCTCCCCCTGTACTTCCCCCTCTGCCTGCAGGCATCTCTCCGTCAGCTGACGGAAGAACACTAAAATAAAGATCTGTGCTTTGCCTAATAATAATTAAGTTTATGAATTCCTCTCTAAAAAATTATAAATAATTCGATTAATTAGTGTAATTAGTGGACTTTGCTGCTTTTACGGATTCTCCTTCACATAAGAATTCCATCCTGGTCTTTCCTTCACTTCAAACAACTCCTCAACATCCTCTAAATTCACTGATTGCTGAGGATTAAAGTCATCTGAAATTATGTACTTCTCAATACTATATAGAAGTTGACGGGCAACAATTCGTTTATCCAGATCATTTTGCAGGTCAATACTACAAACCATCAATTTACCTTTATCCACTTTTGCTTCAAATAACATTCCTAACCTTCGGTTAAGAAACCATGTGTCTATTGGTTGCACAATTGGACGAAAATCCGGTGGAAAATCTTCCAGGTTCATAACTTGTTGCCTATTTGATATCTCCCACCATTGCAGGTCACTATAATATTGCGTAGGAAAATTCTTAAATACAGGATTTTCATTCTTGATCAGAATGCCCGTTGTATGCGGTGGCCTCATGCGAAACCAGGAAGTATTCCAGAAAACAGGTGTGAAGTACTGGACTACATCTTTGCCATGCTCTACCTTTCCGGCACAAAGCAGAAGAACTTTTCCTCCTTGTTCCAATGACTCTTTAGCTTTTTCATTTAATTCATATGTAACATAAATATCATCTGTATTAATCACTTTAAGGTTCGTCGGATATACCCAGAAATTCCAGGAATTCGTGTATTCATCAATTGATACCTCCAGCTTTAATTGTTGTGCGTGATCAATTTCTTTTAATGGAAATACGACATATCCAATGCCATTACAATTACCAACAGTAAGAGAAATATCTTTTAATTTACTGGTTTCAATAACCGTACCTTGCTGATCGGTAATTTTGTAAACTATCACAGAATTTTCAATTGCCTGTTCGCTAAAATTTGCGGCTTCCAACCTGACATTCAAGGTATCAGCATTACTATATACAAACTTCGGAAACCGGGCTAATGGAACCACAGTATTACAAAACCGGCTGAACTCACTAGACGAAATATATCCTTTTTCATCCCAAAACGCATCCAGAACACCTACGAGTGCTGTACCCTGGCCAGAAAAATCATTGAGCGACAACAGTTGAAAACCAGCTAATCCCGGTGTTCTCAATGTTGCCTCAATCTCCTGTTTATAGCATGAAGCCTGTAATTTACCTGACGCCATAAGAAAATCATGCGCCTGGTCACCCATATGCTTATCAATCAATTCCTCCTGAAACAATTCAAAATTTTTAGCCTTTAAATGGCCAGTATACTTATCTATTTCATCAAAATTTGGAAATGCACACCATTGGCCCATTTCAAAAGTTATGTAGGGACGGATCTGGTTTTCCATTTTATCACGGTAATCAAATGTGCTGTTTGGTTGCTCTTTGTTCCATTCCAATCCGCGGGGAGGAGAGCGTACAATGAAATCGCTGTTTGGAATAATTGACCAACTGCGGCCTGTAGAAGCACCGCAAAATACATGTTGCGGATCGTACATCTTAAAGTGGTCAACCCACCCGGTAAGATACTCCACATAATGCCCCGAAGGTTCATTTCCATAAGCCATCATACAAAACGAAGGATGGTGGCCATAGGTATCGATAATGCGTTTGGTTTCTGCATACAAATAAGCATCTATGGGTTTCCCATCACCAAGAGACGTAGAGTACTTAGCCCAGCTGGGCCCTTCCACCTGCAGGTAAATGCCTGCCTTATCAGCTGCCATAAAGGCCGCTTCGGGCGGGCAATAGGAATGAAACCGCATATGATTAAGGCCGAAGGATTTGCATATGGAAAATACCCTCATCCATTCGCTTTCATCCACCGGAGGATAACCCGTATGAGGATATACACTACAATCCGTTGTACCTCTAAGAAAAACCTCCCTGTTGTTTACATAAAAACGACTTCCTTCAATACTAAAATCTCTCATCCCAAAAGGAAGTGTTTTCATATCAAAAGTTCCGGTTTTATTCCGCAATTCAACCAATAATTCATAAAGCATTGGCGAAAATTCATCCCAGGTTTTAAAATCCTCACCCATTGGGTAATTGATAACAATATTAATTGATGTATCGGGAAACTGTATCGTGAAAGGTTTCATAATTTGAGAATGATTAAGTCCCTTCGCAGTAACAAATATTTCATAAGTATTAAGATTATCAATTCCTTGAACCTGAACCTTCACTTCAACCAGTTTTTCTTTCACTTTTGGAAAGATTGTAACCTGTGAAATAGAAGCATTGTTTTTTGCACGTATTTCCATTCTTCCAACTATTCCATTCCAGTTTCCCTGGGTATGGTCGCTTACGCTGTGGGAATTGATGCCCGGATCAACCAAATTAAGTGTATTATTTACACTTATTGTAAGTGTATGTTTGCCTGGCTTTACCGAGCTTCCTGCTATCTCAAATTGATGAGGCGTAGAGAGGCTATTCGCACTTCCAATCAGTTGATCATCCAACCATACCATGGTTTGCCAATGAGGCCTTTCCAGAAACAGAATAATGCTTCTATCCTTCCAGTCTTCTGGTATGTCGATTTCCCTTTGATACCAGGCAGTCCCAACATACACTTTATTCGGTGTTAGCCAGAAAGGGAATTTCAGGTTTCCCGGTTCACGATATTTTGCCATGGCTGGATTAAAAAACCATGAACTATCGTAGATGCTTCCGGTCCACTGTGTTGAAAGTGAAGGAGCATACCCTTTGCCTTGAGCTGGCATTGAACCGGGCAGATGGATGGTATCTGAAAGTACCTGAGTGAACCATTTTTCATCAATTCCCAAATCATCCGGGTCCATTTGGAATCGCCAGGTGCCTTCCAATGTAACTGTTTGACTATTGGTGTATTGGATGAAAAATAGAAAGGGCAGAAAAAATGGAATGATTCTCTTCATAATTAATAATTTGAGACGGAAATTTACGAAATTTATCCGGAATGACATATTCATTTTATCCGGTCTAAAATTTTGTACTCCATACTAACATTAAAACATCTCACATAATCTGAATGAACAGTAATTCTTTTAAATGTAGAAAATCTAAAAAAACATTTTCTTATTTTATTCGCTAATCAACAATTTTACCTTTTTCAGAAAATATTCATTGAATAGAATGATAAAAATAATGTTTTCAAACTTGTATATTTTTTCTATGCTTTATATTTTGTTTATCTTGCCAATCTATTTTTTATTCTATTATCATGCATTTATTACAAATTTCAAACTATAAAAAATTATCAAT
This sequence comes from Bacteroidales bacterium, assembly GCA_016926235.1. Next base: position 22,432 of record JAFGOZ010000425.1, read on the forward strand.
ATCATTAATATTATTGTTTTGCCTGAATATTATATCAGGAAACGAGAGAATAAAATATAATTTTAACCATGACTGGAAAATATTCATTGGTGATACTTCTATAGCAAATTCTGTTAATTACAATGATAATGACTGGAAAAATGTAACACTCCCCTATGCCTGGAATCAAAATGAAGCATTTAAGCTGGATATTAAAGACCTTTCCACAGGCATTGCCTGGTACCGGAAACATTTTAAGCTTCCGGCTGACCAGAAAGGCAAAAAAGTTTTTATCGAATTTGAAGGGGTACGGCAGGCAGCTTCCGTGTACGTTAACGGAAAATTTATAGGTCTGCATGAAAACGGAATTACCGCCTTTGGTTTTGATATTTCGGATTATTTATGGTTTGGCGATAAAGAGAATATTATAGCCGTAAGAACTGATAATTCATGGGACTATAAGGAAAAAGCCACAGACACCCCGTTCCAGTGGAACGATAGAAACTTTAATGCCAATTATGGGGGAATTACTAAAAATGTTACACTTCACATCACTGGAAAAATCTACCAAACTCTGCCTTTATATACAAACCTGGAAACTACGGGACAATATATTTATGCAACCAATTTTAATATAAAAGAAAAATCAGCTGATATTACATCAGAAACCCAGGTAAAGAATGAAACTAATAAAGAAGAAGAACTTACCTATGAAGTACAGATCATTGATTTGGACGGTAAGCCAGTAAAAACCATAGATGGTGGAAAATATTTGTTGAAACCCGGAGAGACAAAACTATTTTCTGTCATCGACCATCTGTCCGATTTGCATTTCTGGAGCTGGGGATACGGTTATTTATATATTGTAAATACAATCCTTAAAAGGGATGGAAAAGTAATCGACAAAGTATCTACCCGGACCGGATTCAGGAAGACAGAATTTTCTAATGGCATGATAAAACTCAACGACAGGGTTATCATGGTTAAAGGTTATGCCCAGCGAACGTCCAACGAATGGCCTGCAATTGGTACTTCTATTCCGCCTTCGCTGAGTGATTACAGCAATCAACTGATGGTTGAAAGCAATGCCAATCTCGTCAGGTGGATGCATATAACCCCATCCCGTCAGGATGTGGAATCATGCGACCGCGTTGGCCTAATGCAAGCCATGCCCGCCGGGGATTCCGAGAAAGACCGGGAAGGGCGTAAATGGGAACAACGGGTTGAGGTAATGCGCGATGCCATTATATATTTCAGGAATAATCCCAGCATTATCTTTTATGAATCCGGGAATAAAGAGATTTCTGAAGAGCACATGCAGAAAATGAAAGACCTGCGTGATAAATATGACCCCCATGGAGGCAGGGCAGCTGGATGCCGGGAAATGCTGGATAGCAAAGTGGCCGAATATGGTGGTGAAATGCTTTATGTAAATAAAAGTGATGAAAAGCCCTTATGGGCTATGGAATACATGCGCGATGAAGCCCTTCGTAAATACTGGGATGATTATAGCCCTCCCTATCATAAGAATGGAGAGGGTGCTTTATATAAAGGAAAGGATGCAAGCGATTACAACCAGAACCAGGACTCATACGCCTGTACAGCAGTAAAACGCTGGTATGATTACTACAGGGAAAGACCGGGTACGGGTAAAAGAGTGAGTTCAGGGGGAGTAAACATCATATTTTCTGAAACCAATACTCATCACCGGGGTGAAGAAAACTATCGCCGAAGCGGCGAGGTAGACGCCCTTCGCATCCCCAAAGATGCATTTTATGCACACCAGGTGATGTGGAATGGCTGGGTGGATATTGAAAAATATAGCACGCATATAATTGGTCACTGGAACTATGATCCCGGAACCATTAAAAATGTATACGTGGTTTCTTCGGGAGAAAAAGTGGAATTAAAGGTAAATAATCAATCCCTGGGATATGGACGAAGGGAATTTGGCTTTTTGTTTACTTTTGATAGTGTTCGCTATGAAGCGGGAACGATAGAAGCCATATCCTATAATAAAAATAATGAAGTATTAAGCAAGGCTGAGATTAAAACTGCCGGAGCACCCTACTCTTTGAAGCTTACTTTAATTAACCCAACAGATGGAATTTTCGCAGATGGCTCAGACATCGCACTGATTCAGGTTGAAGTAACAGATAACAAAGGAAACCGCTGTCCTATAGCTATGAATGAAGTTCGTTTTGATTTCAAAGGCCCCGCTGAATGGCTGGGTGGCATGGCCCAGGGTCCTGATAACTATATTCTTTCGAAAAACCTGCCGGTGGAATGCGGAGTAAACCGGGTATTACTAAGATCGCTGACTGAAGCCGGGAATATCACATTAACCGCAAGATCTGAAGGATTGGTATCCGATTCCATATCATTTTATTCCAAATCCATTGAGGTTAAGAATGGGCTTCCCACCTTTTTTCCATCCGAAAATCTGCCTTCAAATCTGGAAAAGGGATCCGCTCCTTCCACGGAATCTTTCACGGTCTCTCGTAAATCTGTGGATATAATTGGTGCCACAGCAGGTGCTAATCAGGAAGATGTTCATCTAAGTTTTGATGGCAGTCAGAATACCCGTTGGGTTAACGATGGAAAGCTTGAGACCGGCTGGATTGACTACCAGCTTGAAAGAGAAGCAGAAGTATCTGAAATTGCTTTAAAATTAAGCGGATGGAGGACACGCTCTTATCCCATTGAAGTGAGTTTGAACGATACAATCATTTTTAAAGGTCTTACAGAACCAAACCTGGGCTATTTCTATATAAAACCTGATAAGCCAGTAAAAGCAGATCATGTGAAAATACGCCTGTTTGGTCAGTCAGAAATCAATGATGCTTATAACATTGTTGAAATAACCGGGAAACTGGATAAGGAAACTGCCAATGATATGGCTGTGCAGAATGTAACAAGCCTTAATATTGTTGAAATAGAATTATTTGAGGAACCATAGATAATTTTATGAATATTGGTATATTTGATTCTTTCTGGAAAATATAAAAATATTGTTATGAAAATCCATATTCTCTTTGTAACCATGTTGGTTCAATTTTGCACAATATCGTATTCTCAAACTGATACACTTGAGTTATTTCAAAAACCCATGAATATTGATAATTTTATAAAATACAAGGCAAATGAAAAGCAGCAGCAAAATATTTTAATTGAATTTAAAAAACCCTTTACAGAAGATGACCGGATTACAGTCGAAGAATTTCCTGAATATTACGAAATAATAGTTAACCATCCATCAAATAATAAATTATTGGGAGGTGCTGAATGTTACCAGGTGGATAAAAAAAATGGTGAATCAAAAATGATCTGGCATGAGCACCCCGAGCCATTGCCTGAAATTCAGGATGGATTAGAAATGAATGCGCAAGAAGATACAATTAAATGATAAATTAAAATTTCAATTTAATAAAAAATTATGACAGATATTCAATGGAATAACCTCAAAGAAATAATCAACGGTAAAATCCTCGATCCTTTACCTGCCGGGTTTATTATTGATAGTCCCTGGTTACCGGGATGGTATGGCATTTCCATACTCGATTATTATACCAATGACGAATTATGGTTCCAGGCCAACAAAAAAGCCATTGAAACCTTCCCGGATGTAATGTTCCTTCCCGGTTTCTGGTCAGAACTGGGGATGTGCAGCGAACCATCAGCCTTTGGTGCGCGTACCTCCTTCCCTCAGAATGAATTCCCTCATGCTCATCCCATGATTTTTTCACCTGAAGATATGACAAGGCTTTTAAAACCCAATCCTGAAACAGATGGACTAGCCCCATTTTTACTCAACAGACTGAAATTGAACGAATCGCGTATCGAAGATCTGGGACATAAAATCCGGTTTTCGGTTTCACGTGGTCCGCTTAATATAGCCTCATACCTCATGGGTACAACTGAATTCCTTACCAACATGATCATGTATCCCGATGAAACGCACAAATTACTTGATACCATTACCCAATACCTCATCGAATGGCACGATTTACAATGTGCAACTTTCCCAAGCATTGACGGAATAATTGTTTTGGATGATATCATTGGTTTTATCGGTGAAGAAGAATTTAAAATTTATGCTTTGCCATATTTGAAACGAATATTTGATATCAATCTATCTATTAAGTTTTTACATAATGATGCTGAATGTGATGCTTCAATTGATTATTATCCTGAGATGGGTGTCAATATATATAACATGGCATTTAGTACTGATTTAAATGACCTCAAGAATCGTACTAATAATAAAATTGTTATGGTTGGTAATATTCCTCCAAGGGATGTATTGGCAGCCGGAACTGAAGCCCAGGTCAAAGAAGCTGCTCAGCAGCTTGTATATAGTTTGGAGAATAAATCAAAGGTACTGTTTTCATGCGGTGGTGGTATGCCCCCGGGAGTGAAAACGGAGAATATTCGGGCATTTCTGGAAGGACTAAAATAAAGAAAGTAAACGATTTTATATTTCTAGAGAACGGCGAAGCCCGCACTGAAAGTAAATTTTGTGCTTTAGTGTTTCTATGGCATTTACATATTTGCCATTAAGGCACTAAAACACTAAAAACCAAAATTTTATGCTATTACTTAGGTTTATATCTTTAAAAATGAGATTGATAATATTATTGAATTTGTCAATATTTTCAATTCATTATGCAATCTCACAAAAGTCCTCATCTGATTTTACGATATACTCTAAAGAAACAAAAGCCCAAATCGTTTGCCTTTCTGACTACCACCTGCTTTACAAATTAGCTTCCGATTTACTTGCGGAAGATATTGAACAGATAACCGGATATAAACCCAGGGTATACTCAAACATGTCTGAAGCCTCAGGGAACATAATCCTTATAGGAAACATTGGTGATGCAGCAATTAAAGATATTGTTGGAGAATCGTCCGAGTTTTATCAAAAAATTACCGGAAAATTTGAAATCTATGGTTTATATAATGTCCCTCAATATAATGATAAACATAACAATATACTTTTAATATCAGGAAGTGATCACCGGGGAACAGCCTATGGAGTATTTGATATTTCAGAACGAATAGGCATAAATCCCTGGTACTGGTGGGCCGATGTAACTCCTGAAAAAAAGAAAGATCTGACAATATCCATCGATCAGTTTGTATCAAATCCTCCATCTGTTAAATATCGGGGAATATTTTTGAACGATGAAGACTGGGGTTTACAGCCCTGGGCTGCTAAAACATTTGAACCTGAAACCGGGGATATTGGTCCAAAAACCTACGCAAAAATCTTTGAATTATTACTCAGGCTAAAAGCCAATATGATCTGGCCTGCCATGCATAGCTGTACCAAAGCTTTTTTTCACTACCCTGAAAATGTAATGGTTGCCGAAAAATATGGAATTATCATTGGAAGTTCCCATGCAGAGCCTATGCTACGTAACAACGTGGATGAGTGGGACAAAAAGACCATGGGTGATTTCAATTATCGTACAAACAAAGAAACAGTAAAAGAATACTGGCAACAACGTGTTGAAGAGAGTAAAAACATGGAAGCAGCCTATACTATGGGTATGCGCGGCATTCATGATAGCGGGATGGAAGGTTTTGAGGACATGGACGCCCGTGCAAATGCATTGGAAGAGATCATTACGGATCAAAGGTCAATTTTAGAAACCACTTTACAAAAACCAATATCAGAAATTCCACAGGTTTTTATCCCCTATAAAGAAGTACTGGATATTTATGACCATGGGATGGACCTTCCCGAAGACATTACAATTATGTGGACCGATGATAATTACGGGTACATACATCGTCTGCCAAATGCTGAGGAAAAAAAGCGAAGCGGAGGCAGCGGTGTATACTATCATATATCATACTGGGGCCGGCCGCATGATTATCTCTGGTTAAGTTCAACTCATCCTTTGTTGATTTGGGAGGAAATGACGAAGGCATATCATAACGAAGCAAAACAAATGTGGATTGTAAACGTGGGAGATATAAAGCCTGCCGAAATGAATATGCAGTTATTCTTAAGTATGGCGTATGATATGGAAAGGTTTCCAACAGGAAACGATGTATGGAAGTATATATTTGCTCAGATAGATGAAATTTTTCCACATAGTAGTGAGGAAATTGCTATGATAATAAGAAAGTACTACACCCTGTGTTTTGAACGCAGACCGGAATTTATGGGCTGGAGCCAGGTAGAACACATAACACAGGTGTCAAACACTGCATACAATCACTTTTACTACGGAGATGAAGCCCAAAAACGCCTGGATGATTTCCGGGATCTGGAAAGATGGGTTAGAAATGTAGGTCAGGATATCCCATCAGATAGAAGAGATGCGTATTTTGAGCTGATTGAATATCCTGTAAAATGTGCGGTATTCATGAATTATAAGTGGCTATATCTTGAGAAAGCTTATCTGTGTGCAAAGCAGGGCCGTTCCAGTGCAAACTACTGTGCGATGAGAGCAAAAGCGGCCTATGACAGTATTATCCGGTTAACAGATTACTACAACACACAACTGGCAGATTGCAAATGGAACCAAATGATGTGCATGGCACCCCGAAACCTTCCGGTGTTCGAAGAACCTATGTGGCCTTCATGGGACATAAAAAACATTGCTGATTTTGATATTTGTCTGGAAGGATATACTGGAGAAACATACAGAGAAGGCAGCCGGACATGGAAACTTCCAGAATACTACAGGGGAGCCAGCCAAAAATTTTTCATTGATCTGTATTTAAAAGGAAATCAACCTGTTGAATGGACAGCAACCACTTCAGATAACTGGATTTCTGTAACTCAAGGAGGTATCCTCTCACCTGAAACCGGTTATAAGGATACTCGTTTGTGGGTAGATATTGATTGGGACAAAGTACCTTCCGGAGACAGACATACTGGAAAAATAACATTTTCTGGTAATGGAAAAAAGCGCGTGGTAACCATCATTGCCAACAATATTCCCAATGATTTCATTGCATCTCATAATTCCTGGTATGAAATAAATGGATATATTTCCATCCCTTCAACCTCAACTAGCCGAAAAAGTGGTGATGGATGGCAAGGAATTAATTTTTTAGGATATTCAGATGGATTACTATGTGCAGTATCAGATGAAAATTATTCGAAGTCAGGGAATCGGCCCTGGGCAGAATATGATATATATACTGTCAGTAAAGGCTCTATTAACGTAAAAATATACTGCCTTCCTACTCACCCTTTAAATAATGGTTATGGATTAAAATTAACAGCTAGCTTAGATGAAGGGAAAGAAAAGATATTTGATTTTCAAACTTTTGGAAGAAGCGAACAATGGAAACAAAATGTATTAAGTAATACTTACTGCCAACAGGCTGAATTTACCCTTGCTGAAAACGGAGAACATACCCTGAGAATTGAAGCCCTGGATCCCGGAATTTGTATTGACCGAATCGAGATTGATTTCGGTGGATTGCGGGAGGGATACGGATTGAAAACAAAGACTAGGTTAAAATGGGATAAACCTGATTTTAATTAATCATTAATAAAAGTGGAAATTTAAATATTGACTGCCATTTTAATGAAGTATATAATTTTCCGGATGCATTAGCTTTTATTAAAAATGGTGACAAATATAGTTTTATTAAATGTAGCGGAAATTGAATTTGCTGCTATAATTTGACTTGTATATGATTATTTTATAAATTGTAATGAAAATAGGTATCATAGTATCGCTTAAATATTCTAAAAATGCCATTTATACTATTTCCTGATAATATTATAAAATTACCCATTCATTCGATTTCTGCCTTTTTTTTTCAATTACTTTAAAAAACAATACTTTTCTATTTCACAAATTTGTTTAAACCTAAACATTATGAAAACAAAAAACCTTATTATTCCAATCGTATTTGTTGTATTATTTTTTGTTTACAATAGTTGTAAGAAAAACTCTGCTCCTGTGGCCGATTTTAAAGCAGACTCTACTTCTTTTGTTGGAGATACGTTATTGCTTGATGCAACAGCCAGTTCTGATGCTGATAATGATTCATTACGATATTATTGGGATGTTATTGAAAAGCCTGAAAATTCAGGCGATGCACTGCAAATATTTAATCCCGGGGTTCCTCTTTTTATTCCCGTTAAAGGAGGAAATTATACCGTGCAGCTTTATGTCAGTGATGGCAATGCAAACAGTGATACATTGAGTGTTTCAATAAAAGTTATGGATTACTATGGAAAGTGGGCATTAGTATCCCGTCAACCATGGCCGGCCAATGCTATTGAAACAAAAGATACGGTAATATACATGGAAGATGGCACCGTAGAATGGTATCAATATTATAAAGTGGGTAATGCCTTTAAATTTTTATCAAAAAGTAAAGGGAAACAGGAATCACCAGCAGGCTTGATGGAATGGACGGAAATGGTTTTTTCAACCCCGCCAGCTATAGCAAATATTAAGATAACAAAATCGAATGATCTCTATGATATAATAAAGACCTCAAATCAAACAGCTAAAGATACATATATAAAAGGTATTTACTACTTGTCTGATAATGGAAAAACATTAACAATTGCAGTAGATGCAAACAAGGATGGTGATTATGAAGATTTCAATAATGATCCTGCTGATATGGTAACCGTTATGGAGCGGGTAAAATAATTATTGGTTAATCCCTCAATGAGTAAGCATTGAATCCTGACAGGTTTGTGAAACCTGTCAGGATTTTTTTTCTTCAATAAACTTATCAGGGGTCGAACTCTCTTATGATAAAATTGTTATTGATAAAAAACATCCATGCGCCTCTGGTCCCTTCATCCAAAATACCTCGACACTAAAGGTTTGGTTGCCCTTTGGCGGGAAGCTTTACTGGCCAAAAATGTGCTGGAAGGTAACACCAAAGGATATAAAAATCATCCACAACTTGAAAGATTTAAAGAATCAGATAAAGCAATGGATGCTATTAATCAGTATTTGAGCATTGTATATAATGAAGCAATATTAAGAAACTATAATTTTGATAAGAACAAGATTGACTGGAATTTCACTCCTGTGACCTTAACCGTTACTACAGGACAGGTTCATTACGAAGCTCAACACTTACTTAGAAAGTTGAAAGTAAGAGATAAAGTAAGATATTATAATTTATTGCAGATTAATTCATTTGAATTACATCCAATCTTTAGTATTATAGTAGGAGATATTCAAGATTGGGAGAAAGTTGGTGTAAACCACGATAAAAGTAAAAAGGAACCTGCTAAAAACCTTTAAGCTGTCATCCTGAACTTGGTTCAGGATAACTTTGGCATGGCTTTTAGCAGGTTCTTCATATAAATCTATAATAAATCAATTCTTAATCGAAGCCAGTTCCTCTTTGCCCATCAATTTGCCTTTATTGTAGGATTCACTTTTAACCACACCCGCATTTTTTGAATACCAGGATATGCTTTGAACGGTTGTTTTTATAAAACCAGCTTTGGTATTAACATCCTGTGAAATTTTATAGCATTTAAATGTGCCGGCAGGGGTAGTAACATCCTCAATAGCTTCAACTTTGCGATTTGTCACATCAATTCTCATGCTCATATTTACCGGACTTTCCGAGACAATTTTCATTTCTATATACCCATCCTGCAAAGTTTGGCCAACAGTTGGATTAGATGGTATATCAAGATTCTCGGTATTTACTTCAACATTCGTTCCTTCGTACCCTTCTTTTTGCTGTGGGCTCATCATGGAGTTCATGTCAATATAAAATGTACCGCCGCTACAAACGTATTTTAGGTCATTTTCACCCTGATTTTTGTCTTTACTGTCTAAAACCGTTTGGTGCACAATAATTTCAAGTCCATCGGCAGTTTCTTCTTTTGAAACCAATTTTTGAATGGATTTACCGGTAAGTTTTCCTTTCGCATCAAATGAATGCAATTCCACTTCAGAACCTTCATTCAGAGGAAAATATGATTCACAATCCTGTGCTTTCAACTGAAGTGAAAGCATTACTACAAGCCCAATAAGTAAATTCTTTTTCATCATATTATAGATTTAGAGTTAAATTTTGATCAAAGCTATGAAGAAAACTGATTCTGTGTAGCTGAATTTATGTAAATTTTATGCTAACTGATTACAAATTTCCATTTTGTTGATATTTAAATATTTGAAGATAAAAACCCAATTTGAATAATTACTTTATTTGTATATGGTCAAAATGAGAGCCATATTATGGTTATGTTTTATTGTATTCCCGCTGGCAGGGCAGAATAGAATTGCCCGCCTTGCCTATTCCGTTGCTGATACAACCCAAAGCCAGACAATTCAGGCTGAAGCTGTTTATAACTGGATCATTAACAATATTGCCTATGATACAAAACAAATTAAAAAAGGGATTCACGAATATACCCCCCAACAAACCTTGAAACGCAAAAAGGCAGTTTGTTACGGGTATTCAGAACTTTTTTACGAAATGTGCAAGGCCCTTGAAATCGAAGCATATATGATAAACGGATATTGCAAAGGCTTTGGATATATTAACCAGGATCATTTCACCCGGTCAAACCATACATGGAACATTATATATGCCGACTTAAAATGGATATATGTTGATGCTACCTGGGGAGCCGGTGGTTTATATTATGATTATAGCTTTTATGCAAAAATGATGAAAAAACTGGGTTCACAGAGAATCCTGGCAAATAAAATAAAGTTTAAACCAGAACCTACAAATGATTATTTTAATGCTACAGGTGAAGAAATGATAAAAACACATTTCCCGATTGATTCAAAATGGCAATTTAAGGAGCATCCCGTTACTTACAATCATTTTGTTTTTAATGAAGATGATACACTGCGATATGTAAATTATAACAGGGAATTGAAAGAGGTTCGCCATCACACCATATCGAATCAGCAATTTAAAGACGCCCTGAACAGTCCCAGGTATAATCCCTTTAACCGGTTTGATATAGCTCATGCTTACTATAAAATGTCAGGCCAGATAACCATCAATAAAAAAGCATCATTTGACAGCACTATGCTTGAGCCTTTTACAAAAAACATGCAATATTGCGACAGCGCCACCAGGTATATCAAAGAGTTTAAAACCGTGAGCCGGGCGATATTCAAAGAAAAAAGCAGAAACCGTAAAACCAGTTATAAACTTGGATCCAAAGGAATTGCCGGGTTACGAAAAGTTCCCACCAATAGTAAAGAAGCTTATCATAAGGAATTGAACAAAATTAAGAAAACGGATCGAGATCTTAAAAAGACTAAACTCACTGCCCAACTCGATATGGAAAAACTTGAAAACAATATCAGTATAGTGGTCGATTCAGTTGAATCGTATGACAGCCTTACTTATATAAACTATATTCAAAGCCTTGAAGATAGAATAAACAGGGCTGAATCCAGGTTAGATCAATTAACAAAGCTGGAGAACAACCTGCATGCAACCTGCAATAACATAACTTTTCAAAATGATTCCATTCTATATAATTTGCGAAATGCCATTGAAACACTTGAAAACATAACAAAATCAATACATACGATGGATGAGCACAACGTTTTTGTGGAATGTGTTAACCTTTATAATTTCTATATGAATTATGATTTTTATGCAAAAGCAAAGAAAGAGGCTAAAAGCCAAATTGCAGGACAATATAATACAATACAAGGAATATATTCATCTGCTATTGAATCCTATAATGCAGTGATTAATGGATACAATAGTCTGGCAAAACTTACCGGAAACAACGAACCTTATACTACAAAAGTAAACGAAATACGAAAAAGAATCTATGATATTCACAGAATTGAGTTACGGACTATTTCAGAAATGAAGTCTCATAATGAAAGTTGGGAATCTTTACTGCAAGCACAAAATGATATCATGGAAGGATATGGAAAGAAAGAACTAAATAAAGTGCAGGCCATTTTAGAAAAATACTATAATCTGATCATGGCCAGAAGCACAATGAACTATAACCAGGATATGGCATTATACACCGAGATTAGAAATGGTGCATCCCAGAACAAAAAAGCATTACGTTATGCAATACGTGAAATAGGCAGGTAAGAAGGCGGATATGAGATTTACCAGTAATTGCATTTTTATAATTATCTTTATACATACTATAAGTTTAAAACGCAGTACCAATAAATTTATATCATGAGAAAATGTATTCCCCTATCAACTGTTATCCTTACAGTCTGCTTTTCACTTCTTATAATCCCATTTAATGCCTGTACAGACGATGATGATGAAGATGAGAAAATTGTCTTCAGCGGAATAGTGCTGACAGACGAACAAGGAAATGCCGCCGGCACCTTAGGAGAAGAAGATGGAGACTGGACCTTTGATGAGGCTTTTAGTAAAAAAGAAAAGGATTTATTTAGCTTAAAATCAATCTCTTTGCTCACTAAAGATGATCCTGTACCCATTTCACAACCCAATGCAGAAATTAACGCCTATCCTAATCCAACCACCAGCTTTATAACATTAAGTTTCCCATTCCCCGATGAAACAGCTGAAACTTTTAAAATAATCCTGGTGGATGAAGATTATAATGTATATTTCCGCGGTGAATATTCGGTTCAGGCCGGTGTATATAATTTCATGATCAGTATCAGTGATATTGATGGAATTAAACCGGATATCATATATCGTTTTTTATATTGTACGGTTGACGACAATAATAATTTCTATACGATGGGTCATGGAGATATTATTCTTATAAAAGAATAAATAAAATGAGTACTCATATATGCAACCGCAACCAAAATATAACTGGCTAAAAGCAATAATATATCTACTTGTAATGATACTACTTTTCATTGCATGTAAAAAAGACGATGATGACACCGCCCAATTTCATATTCCTTTAGAAAATCCGCATCTTGGACCACCCGCTGGCAACCCGGATGGCCATTATCCGGTTCCGGCAGAAGCAGGACCGGAAGATGTCTCAAACCCCGACCATGTAGTAGGTGATGGCACCCCGGAAAGCTGCACCTGTGAAGCTTTTGTTGAAGCCATAGAACAGGGCGGTACCATCGTATTCAATTGCGGGCCCGATTCTGTTACCATCCAAATGGATCGAACAGCAAAAATATTCAATGATGCCAATCCCGATATTGTAATTGATGGAGGAGGGAAAGTAGCGCTTAGCGGAAGAGGCCGGAATCGCATATTATACATGAATACCTGCGATGAAAACCAGCATTGGACTACCCCGCATTGCCAGGACCAGGACCATCCCCGTCTAACTTTGCAAAACCTTATTTTTTCAGATGGCAATTCCACTGCTGAAAAGGAATACGATGGCGGAGGAGCTGTATGGGTGCGCGGGGGCCGGTTGAAAATTGTGAATTGTCGCTTTTTTAATAACGTATGTGCCCATACAGGACCTGATGTAGGAGGTGCTGCAGTACGGGTATTCGATCAATATAACGACTTACCCGTGTATGTTGTGAACAGCACATTTGGTGGCGCTGAAGGTTACGGTAACTATGGTTCAAATGGAGGGGGCATAAGCAGTATCGGTGTTTCATGGACAATCATTAACTGCCTCTTTTCATACAACCGAGCCATAGGCAATGGCGCCAATCCTGCTCAATCCGGAACTCCCGGAGGTGGCAGCGGTGGTGCTATTTATAATGACGGGAATACGATGACATTAAGTGTATTTGGTACACTTATTGAACAAAACGACGTAAATGCCCATGGATCAGCTATTTTCTTTGTTACAAACGATCATTCCGGAAATATTGTTATTGACCAGTCGGTGATACGAAACAATATTGGCGGTTCCTTGTACCCGGTTTATCCGGGTATTTCAATGCATAGCGATACAAAGATTGAGGTTACGAATTCAACAATTGAAGAATAACCTGTACTCAATCCTACGAGGGTTTTAGCTTTACCAATCCAGTTTGCAAATTCGAAAGATATTAACCGGCATCCCTTTAAATATTATTTTGTTTCAATTTTCCATGCTATTCTGTATTCCGGCTCAATACGAACCGAATTGATTTTTGCAACCCCTGTTTCAAGCGGATTCGGCCCTTCTTCAAAATAAATCCGGTAATCTTCTGACAGAGGAACTATTTCAATAAAAAGTTCGCCATTGGAGATATTTACATCTTTGAGATTGATTGACCAGGTAGTAAGGTTATTAAAATTGTCGGCAATCAGTTTTCCGCCGGAGTAACATCGAGCTTTATCCCCTGTATAATCGATTCGCAGGTATATATTTTCAAAATCCTGAAAATTGCCGGTATCCAATACTATTTTCCATCCGGCAACAGGCAGGTTCTCAATATTCAAAGCAGATGAAGGCGTAGAAAGTTCGGCTTTTTCCGGTTTTCTGATACTCTCCCAGGGTGCAGGGATGGTATATTGTACCTTTGTAGTCCATGATGTGTCACTTACAATTTTTACCCTTTCAGACGTAAAATATTCAATATCCAGTTCTGCAATCATATTGCTGCTTCCTTCAACACAAGGAAAATCAAGCAGGATATCATTTTCACCTTGACTTACATAACCCGTTATATCCAGCTTTGAAAAGTCTCCGGCGAAAATCTCCTGGTTCACCCATCTCCCGTTAATCCGAACCTTTCCAGCTTCATCTGAAAATATAATTAAATATGCTTTACGAATATCTGATTTACCGGAAAGTTCAAATTTCTTATTAAAAAGACAGTGATACAAAGCGTTTTTATTTTCTATATTTTCAACTGATACTTTTAGCCATTGTGCATCCCAGAATAGTCTTTCTTCTGTTAGCTTATATCCAATTTCAATTTTAGGAAGTTCCAGCTTGTATGAAGGAAACAATACATCATTACCTTCATTTTGTAGACTTCCTTGGGTATTTGTGATTGAAACCGGACAAAGCGGGATAATTACCTCCCCCGCATTAGTTCCAAAAGCATGAAGCATATTTTCTTTATCCATATACAATCCTTTACTGGATTCAAAAGCATATTTTTCACCGTTTTGATTAAAAAGCCAGAACATATCAGCATCAAAAACTGAAATAAGGAAAATGCGATGTTTTTTTCCGGAACTTGTTTCTACAATTACTGGTTTTTCTGATCCCCATATTTTGTCAGAAATCAGATATTTTCTATCCTTCTCAGGTACTTTATCCCCATTGATTGTTACGCTAGTAATATTTGAAGCTTCAAGACAAAGCTCCGGATCAACACCATGAATAAAATAAAAAAACCAATCGGTAGAATTTTCATTATCAAGTCTGCAAAGTGGTTGTGCAGTACCATATTTCAGAAGGACCTCATCCATTTGAAAATTAAACGGCCAGATAAATAAGGCATCAGGAAAAATATCTACCGGATTTGAGGGCATTGTTAACTCTTCATCCTTAAGCTGAATAGTAAACTGAACACCTTTTTGCACTGGCTTATCAATTCCCCGGTAATAGTTGCTCACAAAGAGAAATCCTGCATCATCCTTGACCCGCAAGGCATATTGCAGATCCTTTTTACAATCCACATTTCGTGGAATAACCGGACTCATGGGAGCCAATCTGTCACCATATTCGTTTAAAAAATAATGCAGGAGTTTAATTTTATTATACGAAGGTGCTAACTCGCCTGTCTCCCTTATAGCAGCCTGAAAATCATAGGATATATCCGGATACTCGTTCCAATAACCTGTTTCCAGCTGATCTTCTTCAAGTGTGGTGAAAGTACCAACAGGGTTCGATCCTCCTGCAAATACATAATATCCTGGTAAATTGCTTCCCGATCCTGTTCTTGAAAGAGCAATGGCCAATCCATCCAACGAGTTAATTATAGGCCGGCGATGATAGGAAATTTGATTGCCTACGCCCAGTTCGCAGGTAAAATAGGGATAAGGAGTATAATCTACTATATATTTGTCCGTGTTTTCTTTATGTCCAATTTTTTCGTCATTCACAGGCGCTTCAAAGCAGAATGCTTCGTTGTTTTCTATTTTATTTATATTTGTAGTCCAGGGTGCTGTAGGATAGGCTCCCCACAAAGGTATTACCTCCAGGGCGGGCACCGAAGCTGTACGCCAGCCTGTAACCGTATAAAGCGGAACATCCATGCCTTGCTTTATCGCAGTTTGCTTCAGCCAAAGTATATGTTCCTCCCCTCCTTTGCCACGCCAGTACTCATTTTCCAACTGAATACCAATTATTGGTCCGCCAACCTTATAATATAAACCTTGTAATTGCTTTCCTATTTCTGCATATAAATTCTCAGCATACTTTTGATATTGTGGGTCGTTGGATCGTATTTTGATTCCTTCCTTTTTTAATACCCAGTCAGGAATGCCCCCATTGCGCACCTCACCATGGCACCACGGACCAATACGCGGATAAACCCATAAATCATGCTTTTGACATAATTCTATAAAAGCCCGCAGGTCTTTATTTCCCGACCAGTCAAATAGCCCTTCAACTTCCTCGTGATGAATCCAGAAAACATAGGTGGCAATAATATTAATTCCATTTGCTTTGGCTTTTAAAATAATATCTTCCCATTTATCACGGGGTATGCGGGAATAGTGGATTTCTCCCATTACGGGAATTATCGGTTTCCCTCCCAGGGTAAGGTATTTGCTATTGGCAATAAGCTCTTTGCCTTTTGGTCCGGGATTTCCCATTTTTAAATGGTTTTCCTGTATTAACGGATCCATTATTCGTGCATCAATACGGATAGATTGAGCATTTAGTGCAAAGAATAGCTTAATTGAAATGAATATTGCAGTTATAATTGTTTTCATGGATGAATTTTTATGTTACTTCATCCAAAAATAATAAGAATTATGAAAGATAAACTGCAATTTGTAACAACACTTAATTGCTAAATTGAAATCTCCTTTAATAAAACCCTTTTCGGCTTCACTCCCAATATTCGCTTTAACTCCTTACCATCTTTGAAAAGAATGAGAGTTGGAATATTTCTTATCTTGAATTTTTGGGCAAGTTGCTGATTTTGCTCAACATTTACCTTAGCAATAGTTACATTATCATTCTCCTCAGCAATTTCGTTTAAAGTTGGAGCAATAATCTTACATGGTGCACACCAGGGAGCCCAAAAATCAACGAGCACTATACCATTCCTTATAATAGTTTTAAAGTTTTTGTTGTTGAGAATTTTTATTTGTTTACTTGTTGCTACATCTTTTATATTTTTCATTTTGTTGTAGTTATAAGTAATTAGTGCAATAAATGCTACAACAACTCCTGCTAGTATGTATAATCCTGTTGTCATAATAATTGTTTTTATGAGACGCAAAATATTGCGTCTTTACTTAATAGTTCTAAGATAATCTGCTGCGCTAAGGGCAGCTACGGTGCCATCGGCTACTGCCGTGGTTACCTGGCGGTATTTTTTGGTTACACAATCGCCTGCAGCAAATACACCTGGGATGTTTGTTTTCATATCCTGATCCACTACAATCTCTTGTTTATCATTTAGTTTTACTATATTACTTAAAGCTTCTGTATTAGGTTTATAACCTACAAAGATGAATGTGCCATCGGTGGTTTTCTCAATCAGTTTACCTGATGGAAGATGCTCAATACTAACCTTTTGAAGTACACCATTACCATAAAACCCCCGTAATTCTGATTCCATAATGAAGTCAATTTTAGGATTTTTTTTCACATCTTCAACAGCTTGTTCAAATGCCTGGAAATGATCAAACTGGTGCACAATGGTAACTTTTGTTGCATACTTTGTAAGTGCTACTGCCTCTTCAAGAGCTGAATTGCCACCGCCAACCACAATAAGTTCCTTATCTGTAAAGAATTCACCGTCACAAGTGGCACAGTACGAAATGCCTTTGCCTTTGTATTCTTCTTCACCGGGAATATTTAAAGGCCGATGTTTACCCCCAGGAGCAAGTATTACAGCTTTGGCAGAAAATACTCTTCCATCCTCAAGCTCCACGCTTTTATTCTCCCCTTCCAGGTTGTATTTCACTATCTTAACATTCGATTTAATAATACAACCAAAGTCCTTAGCCTGTTTTTTCATAGTATTTGCCAGCACATATCCATTTGTAAGTTCCACTCCAGGGTAGTTGGCTATTTCATTGGTAAGTACCATTTGTCCTCCAACTGCCCCTTCATTTAGAATAAGGGTATTAAGCTTAGCCCTTGAAGCATAAATTCCGGCAGTAAGACCAGCTGCACCGGCACCTAATATCATGATATCAAAGGATTGTTCCATTGTATTGTAAAATAAATCTATATATGCTTATAATTAAAAAAAGACTTTAATTTTATTCTTATAACCCTGCGAGAGTTCGAACCTTCACGGGGTTTCTTTGACCTCGTAGAGTTAGTTCTGTTAACCAAGATACTCATCCAAAATGGCCGTTATCTGTTCCCTGTTTTGAATGCTGGTTGTTGCTTTCACCATTTCTCCATTTTTATAGTATACGGTAAATGGTAATCCCATAAATCCCCTGCATAATGGTGCTTGTCTAATTACCACTGACTCCGGGCTGTCAAATGCCATAGAGAAGAATTTCACATGCTCACGTTCTTCTTCCAGTTCTTCCATGGTTTCATACACTGGTATACACATGGGTCCCATACGTCCGCAGCATACCATTACATTTTCATTCTCATTAATGATTTTTTGCAGCTCATCTTTGGTTTCAATTTCACGAATTGCTGTGTCTAGTAAATTCATCGTATTAAAAATTAGGTTTGACAATTAGTAATTTAATATGTTATAATTTCATGAATTATCGTTTTGTTTGATTTTAGCTTACCATTTAAAAATTTAATAACCAGTTGATCAGGGAATGTTATCTCAACTCCTACAAAAAGATTTATCTTATAATTTGTAAATTCATTGATAATTTGTTTATCGATTTTATAGGTTATTATATCCGTAATACCTTGTTTCGATGCCCATTCAGGAAGTTTTATCAACTCCTCCCGCGGTGGTACTTTAAGATCTTTACTTCGTATTCCGCTTTCATCAATCAGAAATAGTTGATAGTGATTGCATTTTCCGAAATATTCGCTCAGTTTTCCTTTCTCAATCGGTATAGCTAGTTTTTTCATTGGTTAAATGTTATAAGACAAAGTTACGGCTGAATCTGATTAACCACAAGTAATTGAAGGGGCCGAAATCGGGTTGATTGTATGAAATATTACAGGTTTTTTTCTATGAAAATATAGGAATTACTATTTCTATAAACCTAATTATATTATAATGAGTGTATTATGATTTTCAGACATTAAAGAAGGTTTGTAGAATAAGCACCGAAGTGAAGATTTTCTCAATTCTTAAGGTTTATCTACGGCGTTTTCTCAACCATTACAAGTTCCCGGGGCAATCCCGGGTATATGATGTTTATCTCCTTCAGGGCTATTTTGATTAAAGTTAAATGATATATGGGAAATGATGCCTATTTTTGTAGTATAAGTTCAAACTATTGATCAATAATCAGTCAAATATAAACGACGCTGAAAAGATTGCCAAATGCTTCAGCTACCTGCAACCGGAAGAATTGGAGTTTTTAGGTAAAAAAAAGAAGCAAATCACCTACCTGAAAGGAGAAACTATTTTTAAACAGGGAGCCTTTGCACCTTATGTGCTTTTTGTGATTGACGGACTGGCAAGAGTATACCTGCAAACCGGAAATAATAAACAAATTAATATATGGCTGGCCAAACAGAGTGATTATATGGCCTTTTCAGCAGTATTTAATGAAACTATTTATCCATATTCTGCAATAGCCTTGAAAGATTCAATTATATGTATGATTGATAAAGAAGCTCTAAAACAAGTATTGATGCAAAATCCTGCTTTTGGCATGAGGATAACTGCCAAGAATTATCGTAATGAAAATCGTTACCTCGAAATTATATATAACGTATCGGAAAAGCAGATGCGCGGTAAACTGGCTTCTACCCTGCTATATCTGTCATCTGAAGAATTTCTGGAAGAAAATGTATTTCAATACCTTACCCGTCAGGAGATTGCCGATTTTGCTTCCATTACTACCGAAAGCGCTATTAAGTATATCAAGGAATTCGAAAAAGAGGGAATTCTAACACTAGATGGAAAGAATATCCATATTGAAAACAAAGAATTACTGGAAGAAATAAGCAGAAGAGGATAATAAATGCAGGTTCACGCAAAGGCCTCGTGATTTGCTGAATCAAACATCAACGGATATAACTTGTGTCCCTGCTTTCCGACGCAGGTTAAATATTTGCCCTGATTATGTTCGTACTTGCGTCGTAATAACCTTCGGTTATTTTTACTATTGCTCTCGCCCCTATGGAGCTCAAATAAAACTTATTACCAAACAGTGAATGGGCCAAACTTTATTATTGAGAGTTAAGTGATCGATATTCATTATTTCTTTGAATAATAAATAAGAATTTTGATTGAGTATTGTCCGGTAAGCAAGGTTGAACTTTGATGATTTATCATATAAGTCCCAACAAGGCGAAAGCATCAGCCATAGGCAAAGCCCATGGAAAATAATGGACATAGAAGACCGTTGCACCTGCGATCCTCATTTATTGTTCAATAAATGCCTGCAACGGAATAACAGAATGATTTTTCCAAAAAATAAGGGAAATTTTGAAATAGATTTAAGTTATATAGTAGAGCGCAAAGAACTCTTTATAGTAACCCATGTGCTTTTAGCCATTTTTTGCATGCTTCCGGCCAGGTTGATTCGGTATTATCTGATCGTCCCAAACCATAACCATGGCCTCCTTTTTCATAGATATGCAATTCACAGGGGATTTTATTTTTTCGTAATGCCAGGGCATAATTTATACTATTTTGAACCGGCACGGTTTTGTCATCCATAGAATGGACCAGAAAAGCCGGTGGAGTATTCGAGTCAACCTGCAATTCATTCGAAAAATGGCGAACCATCTCTTCTTCAGGGTTTTTCCCCAACAGGTTTCTTCTTGAGCCCATATGGGTTATAGCCGTATCCATTGAAATAACAGGATATATGAGAATGGAAAAATCGGGCCGGGAGCTGGTAGTATCATTTGTTTCATAAACCTTTTCATCATAGTGAGTGGAAACTGTAGCAGCGAAATGACCTCCTGCCGAAAAGCCCATAATACCTATCTTATTTGGATCAATATTCCATTCTTTTGCATGGCTTCTCACTATTCGTATTGCCTGCTGGCCATCCTGCAGTGGGCCAATGGTTTTATTTTCCATAATGGCTTCATCAGGCAGCCTGTATTTCAATACGATAGCTGTTATCCCCAGGCTGTTAAACCATTGTGCAACTTGTGAACCTTCATGTTTGTGTGCCAGCAAAGCATAACCTCCCCCCGGGCAAATAATAACTGCAGTGCCTGTAGCAATTTCCAATGGGGCGGGATATATATCCAACTCCGGTGTGGATACATACTTTGTCCAGGCCCAGGTTTCATTGGAATCTGTCTTTAAAATATACCCCTTGTTTTCAATAGCTCCGGGAACGCCATCCTGCCATAAGGAAATTGTTTTTTGTTGCGGGAATATCCCCGGGCTTAGAAATAACAAGCAACTTAAAATTTGTATTTTCATCCTGTTCATAATAAAAGCATTAATTTAGTCTAAAAATAGTAAAGTTTATCAAGAATTAACACTAATGGATTACCCCCTTTTATGGAATCAGTATAAAAGAATTTAACCCAAAGCCTTGATTTATGTTAAAATTATACCTACCTTTAAACTGTTAAATATTAAGTATTTAACAAACATTTCAAAATGAAAACGGGGCCATTTAAAATCATTTATTCATTTTTTAATCATTGCAGGTAATGAAAATCATAAAATGGTTATTACTCTTTACTACAACATGTTTTATCCCTTCCAACGTAATACTGGCCCAGCAACCTGATACAACCTTACCGGAAAAGACACTTTCTATTGTTATTAAAAACGATGGGGCCCGATATATCGGAGTTATAGTTTTTCAGGATGCCAGGGAAATACTGATAGAAACAGAAGCCCTTGGCGAAATCTACATCCCTAAACATGAAATTAAGGAAATAAGGGAACTGAAGGAGGATGAAATAAATGATAAAAAGCAATTTTTAACCGAAGAAATTTTTGCAACAAGATATTTCATTACTACCAATGGCCTTCCTGTCGAAAAAGGCGAGAGTTATATTCAGTGGAATTGGTTTGGGCCTGATTTTCAATTTGGGGTGCATAAGAATTTCGGTTTTGGAATTATGACAACCTGGGTTGGCATACCCATTATTGGCTCTGCAAAGTATTCTTTACATCTCGGGGAGAAAGCGAACCTTGGCATTGGGACACTATTAGGTACAGGCAGTTGGGCTAATCCTGAATTTGGTATAGCATTACCGTTTTCCGCTTTTACTATTGGCAACAGGCGAAACAATATAAATCTTTCAGCCGGTTATGGCGGAGTTTGGACCGGGGGAGATGGCAAAGGAGGGTTCCTTACCTCTTTGGCAGGTATGACCAAGGTAAGTAACAGCATAAGTATTGTATTTGATTCCTTCGTGTTAATAGATAAAACTGATTATTTTGCTCTGTTAATTCCGGGTATCCGTTTTCAGACCGAAAGCAACAAAGCTTTTCAATTTGGATTCGGTGGTATTATACAAAATGATGAATTGCTTGAAGTACCTATTCCTTTGGTACAGTGGTACAGAAAAATTTGATTATGTCACCATCCCATGATACCCTTCAACCCCGCTTCCAGTTCATCGGCTATTTCCTGGTGATCATTTTTGCTTGGGTGCCAGTCACATCCATTATTCCAGCTCTTTGAGAAAAAGAAGGAATGTATTTTATTATCACCACCTGCATTCATATGATTAACAATACCTGTAAGGTAATCTTTAAGTACCTGCGTAAGTGTTGCATCACCCATGGGACTAGTAAGGCATACAATATGTGCATTCGCATATTTGCTCCTCACTGTTTCAATAAAACTTACATAGGCACTGCAAAAAGCTGTTGAATCCTGCACCCCGTCATTCTGGCCAAGGCAGATAGTCACAACATCAGGTGCATATCTTGAAAAATTCCAGCTTTTACCGGTCTTTGACAAATCGATTTTCCCATATACATCTGACATTACAAAGTCATTATCGCAGCAACTATGTATCATGCCAATGCCCGATACCGATGAAAGCACCCATTGGGCATTGAGCCTTCGTGCTACAACCGGTCCATAGGCCATATACGCATTATGCTGATCGTACCAGTTGGCTGTTCCACAAGCAATCTCCGAATCATCATTCCCGTAACCACAGGTTATTGAATTGCCAATAAATTCAATTTTTCGTTCAGGTAATGGGTCCGGGGCCAATACCTCATCACAAAGCAAACCCACAAATTCAAGATACCCTATGCCTGCCTCGGTATCTTTGCATATCAGCAATGTATGTTCCCCTTCTGACAAACCTTCAGCTATGCGAATTGTATTTTCTTTGCCTGTAGTTTGTATCCTTTTTTGTATATTCCCGTCAATAACTATTTCCAGGTAATTATGGCTTGTGCCCCATAAAACCTGATCGTTTATCATCAGGTCGCAAAATGTGCCCCTGAATTTTGTAGCAATATATACGCCGGGCGCCCAGAAACGGGGTTTTTTGGGGTCCGTAAAATCTATTCTCCCAACATATTGAAAATTGGGGTTATCCGCTTCAACAGGTCTCAATTTTATTTTCATAGTCCAGTCGCTTTCCACTCCTGTATTAGATGTTATTTTATAATTATAGCTTTGTGTTTCACTTGCATCAACGGAAACACCTGAATCTGGGGAAATTGAAGTCCCCTCAACCAAAACAATACTGGGGATTACATCTGTTAAATCTGTACCAAAGGGCACTTCTACATTAAACCTGTTGTATTCGATAAGGGTGGGAGTTAATTGACCTGGTATTGTAAAAGAAATTATATCATCCTGCATCATCTTAGAATATTGTGCAATAACTTCCCATGTTGCACTATTGCCATCTTCAGCAATAATGGTATAATCTGCTTTCCCGGAAGACAGATCCACAACCTCTCCCGTTGCAGGTGAAATCGAAGCTCCATCTGAAATAGTTATTTCAGGTTCCAGGTTTGAATAATCAGTGGATATAAAGGCCTCAATATATACATGCTGACCACGAATAACCGCTTCTCTTTTTTCATCCTTAAAGGAATATGACAGAATACTATTCCCCTCACGCAGTTTATTATTTACTGCTACTATCCATTCTTTAATACTTTTATCTTCAGCTGTAACCAAATATTTCACCTCACCTATACTAAAATCTGTGCTTTCGCCAGAGGCAGGATTAATGGTAGCTTTTTCAGATATTTCGATGTCCGGACTTAAAGCAGTAAGGTTTGTACCATAGGGCATTATGACATGAATTTTGGCCTCTTCTGCATTAATTACAGATGAATCCACTTGCCCATCAATATAAAAACTTAAAATATCCTTCAGATTGCTTTTTATTTCTTCCTTTTTACATGAAGAAAATACAATACATAAAACTGATACCATAAGTGAATAAAACATATTCATAGTTTAATATAAATTAGTATAAATAATGCTCTGGTAATAAACATCCCTACCAATAGTAAATCCTATAATGTATATTCCATTTTTGTCTGAATAATTCTTTGCATTGCAGGTATATTTATAACAGCCAGGCCTAAACATACCGTTAATCAATTCATGCTGTACTTTACCATCGACAGAATACACAATGATTGACACCTGCGAATTATGATCCAACTTGAAAGAAATATGTATCTCGCCATTCGTTGGATTGGGATATATTTGAACATTTTTACTAAACCCATTCGCATCAACTGATACTGTTTCTGATGCTGTTATCACAACTGTATCTTCTTGGCTATATTCAATGCTGTCATACACAGTTAGCCCAAAAACATATTCACCCAGCACCCGGTTCCTAAAAGAGGGAGTGGGTATATCTAAAGGGCCAAATGATATAGAGCTTCCTGCCGGTTCTGAAATAATTCGCCAAATATAAACAATAGAATCACCGTCTGCATCACTGCTCTGTGACCCATCAAGAGTATACCCTTTATTTAACAATACCTGTTTATCAGGTCCTGCATTCGCAATTGGAGCCGTATTCGAACCCTTTACAGTTATGGTTTGTTTGAACATAACACTATAATAGGATCCATCATACACTTCCAGACCGATCATAAAACTTCCTCCTACATCCGGAGTAAAATGAGCAATCCCGGCTGTGCTATCTGCTACAATACTGGAACTTCCAGCAGGCTTTGACAGTACTGTCCAATGATAAGCCAATATGGAATCTCCGTCCGGGTCATAACTTTGGGATCCGTCTAATTCAAGCTCCGTTCCGGCCAAGCATTTTATACTTCCCCCAGCCTTAGCAATGGGTGCGGCACCTGAAATATTCCCGGCTTTCATTATATTTAAAATAGGGAACATGTTTCCCGTTGAACCAGAAGAATGGCTATCTATTGCTTTAACATGAATGATATGTTCCCCATCAGCAAGGTTTTCAGCAATGATATTCATAACCTGTCCGGGGCCCCAGGTGTCAGTCCAATAGGCATCAAGGGTATCCGCTTCACCCGCATCGACCCAAACGGCTATCTGTCCCCTTTCAGCAGCATTATGCCGCGTATATTTAATGGCAAATGCGTTCCCGTCCACTTTAAAACTTGCCTCATCACCTGAATTATTGCACTTCCAGGTTGTACCATCAACCATCCAGCCTTTATTAGTCAAAGGAGCTAACGAATTCGCATTATATGTATAATTGTGATCGTAAACATCTGTAATCAAAGGTGCAGGAACTATAGTATCAATCGCAGGCAATTGATTATCATCTGGCAGGAAAGTATAAATATTGTTTAATTCTTTCTTTATGAAGTTAGCAATATATGTCATCCCAAGATCAACAGGGTGTAACCCGTCAATATACAAATCATGAAGAAGTACACCATCTGCGGCAACGGTTGAATCGATTAAATCGGCAAAACTTATCATGGGCACTTTATAGTAATTTCCTACAGGTTTATGGCTTTCTTGTGCTGTAGTCCCATTTTCCTGTTTCAACATAAGCATCATAACACCAGGTAAGCTATCATTTTGCAACATTTGCCTGATAAGAGCTTCCATCATTTTTTCTGCTTCAGAACCTTCGCTGTCATTTACCGAAAATTCAATCAGTATAAAATCCGGATCGTACTGTAACACATCGCTTTTAAGCCTGAATGTCCCAATTGTGGATCCTGTGCCCCCAATTCCTGCATTTACAAAATGGACAGCACTTTGAGGAAATGAATCAACCCACCATTGATAAACCTGATTTGCCCATCTTTTATCGGTAGTCGAAGCGGCATATCCCTGAGTTATCGACCCTCCCATCGTAACCACAGTTATATCTTCACCTCGTCTTGCTTTAGCCATCGCCTGAAAAATTCTGGCAGTATCATATCCGGCAATATTTGCCACATATTTTTGACCATATCCATTGCTTAAGCTTATGCATAAAACAACGAACATTGTAAGAAAATGAAATTTCATTTTTGTATGGTTATTAGAGTGTATTTACTTAAAAAATTTGGTTTTTTTTGGAATGAAATACAAAGTTTAATAATATTCACGTTAAAATAAACAGGCATGTGACAGATGTCAATAAAATGTTACATCTTTATAAACTATTTTATATCAAAAGTATATGTATATGAAAAAAGCAATGAAAAATAAAATTGAAATTATTATTGGAACCATAATTATTGTTGTTTCACATGCTGTTACAGGTCAATCAGATGCCAAATTGAGCATCGATTCGATAAAAACAGATCATGTAAACTGGTATAACCTGGATGTAAAACAAGATAAGGTAATAGGTGTAAGTACAGAAAAAGCTTATAGTGAACTACTTACTAATAAAACCCCGGAAAAAACAATTGTTGTTGCCGTAATTGACGCGGGTGTTGATATTAATCATGAAGATCTGCACGGAAAGATCTGGAAAAATTTGGATGAAGTTCCTGAAAATGGTATAGACGATGACAATAACGGATACATAGATGATGTTTATGGCTGGGGATTTTTAGGAAATTCAAATGGTGAAAACATCCAATTGGAAAATATGGAATATACTCGTATTTACAAAAAATATAATTCTGAATATGGCAATATTAAAAACACAAGTTCATTAACTACAGACCAAAAGAAAGAATATGACTATTATATCTCAGCTAAAAGAGAACAAGAAAAAAACCTAATAAAGAAAAAAGAAGAAGCAGCTTCTTTATCTATAATGAAAGGAAATATTGCCAAAATTGAAGAAATACTTAAAAAAGAAACCGGTGCTGCAAAATTAACAGAAGAAATCGTTAAATCTATACATTCAAAAAACAAGCAGGTTAAACACGCCAGGAAAGTAATGCTTTATCTGTATTCTGTGGACTATAGCTCATCATCATTAGAAGAATACAAAAAAGAAATACAAAAATTTATCGATTACAGGTTAAATCCGGAATTCACTCCACGTGAAATTATTGGTGACAATGTGGAAGTATTTGATGATATGACATATGGAAATCCTGATGTTACCGGTCCGGATGCATCTCACGGAACCATGGTTAGCGGACTCATAGCTGCTGTTCGTAATAATGGAATAGGTATTAATGGTGTTGCAGATAGTGTAAAAATTATGGCCATTCGCACCATACCCGACGGAGACGAATACGACAAAGATGTTGCCCATGCAATAATATACGCAGTAGATAATGGCGCCAATATTATTAATATGAGTTTTGGAAAACAATTTTCCCCACAAAAACAATTTGTGGATGAAGCCATTAAATATGCAGATGCTCATAATGTTCTTATGATACACGCTGCAGGAAATGATGGCATAAACAATGATTCAATAACCCATTATCCTCATTTTGTTTATAATGATGGTGCGAAGGCACAAGCTTTTATAAATGTTGGTGCTTCTACGAGAGATGGAGAAAAAATGCTTGCTGCCAGCTTTTCAAATTATGGAAAAACAACTGTTGATATTTTTGCCCCCGGTCATAACATTGCTGCTATATATCCTGGAAATAAATACTCTTCGGCCAGTGGCACAAGCTTTGCAGCTCCAATTATGTCAGGTATTGCAGCCCTGGTATGGTCTTACTATCCCAACTTAACAGCGCTGGAGTTGAAGGAAATTCTTCTGGCCTCAGCTTCCTCCTACGCAACGCAAAAAGTAGAAAAACCTCAACCTGATGATTATGAAGGAAAAACTGTAAAAGTAAAATTTGGTGAATTATCTTCCACAGGAGGTATAATTAATGTATACAATGCACTGAAATTAGCCGAAGAACGAACCAAAGCCAAATAACATGAACAACTAAATAGTATTTCAAAGCGCAGAGATAAAATCAACATCTTTAATAATTCTCTTCGTATTAGTAAATATTTTTCAATTAATAATCATCCCCCAAACATTACAATGCATTAAAAATCCATGCCTGCCTAAATAATTATATTGCAGTTTTATGGTACAATATGTATTTTCAATAAATCGAAACGCTAAGTGCACGAAAATTCAAGAAACAAATTGAAAAAACAGAATAATTCCCTATATTTCGAATATTGAAAGTAACCACAGACCATATGAAGCCTTTATTGTTAATAGCTTTTGCTACACTTACATTGCACATGTCTGCTCAGTACAGCAATATTTCTTATGATGAATTGGAAACGGTCCTGACTTCAAAAACCTATATTGTACTTTTCGGAGAAAAAGATTTCAATGAAAAGCTAAAAGAATCTGTTAAAAAGTACTGGACAATAACTGAATATGAATTCATAAACCTCGAAGACGTCGATAATTTTATTCAACATGAAGGATATAATATGCTGGTTCCCATAGTAAAAGGTGGTGGAGAATTGTTTTACATGTATTATGCTCTCATACCAACCGGGAAAAAGACTGTACAATCTGTAAGCTATAGCAAATGGTATGCCCATATGATAATACCTACACAAGAACGTTTCGTGATCCGAATGGATAATATCATTCAATGCATGGTAAACATCATACATATTAACCAGGAACAACAATTCCAGGGAGGTGCAATAAAAATGGGGAAACATTATGTAAGTTATTACAATCAGTTTGCTTCCAGATTAAAGGAAGGGAAACTTTACCTTGATAAAGAGTTTCTTGAAAAGCATATTGGAGATGATCGTCGTGAAGTAAAAGCTGTGTATCCATACAATTTTGAGATTATTGATGGAGATCGCTTAAAGGAAATCATTGATAACAAAGAAGAAAATGCGTACTATTGTGTTGTTGATGGTAATCAGACCACGATTTTTGAAGTAGTAACAGGCGATATTATATATTGCAATGTTGAAATGACCCCGGTATTTGAAATAGATAAAAACATCTTAAAGGATATTACAGAAAAAATAAAACAATAAGCTTTTTACATTATTGGATACCTTGATTATTCATAAATACTTACTTTATTTGCAGAGGATGGAAAAAAATTAATATATTTGGTCAGAAATCAATACGAAACAAATACTAACATGAAACTATCTCACATCATTTTTATAGGGTGCCTATTTACAGCAATTGCTTTAAATTCTGCTTGTAAACACGAGGGAACATGTGCTGTGCACTGTAATTGTACTGAAGAATCAGGATTTAATGATACTACTTACTATATAAAACAGGAAGTTGCTGAAGTTAGTTGTGAGGGATATGCAGAAATCTATAATACAATAGACTGCCCTTGTGAACCTGATTGGAAAAGATAAAACGTATTTTTAAATGATCCGGGAGTATATTTTTGTTCCTAATCATTAACCCAAAAGCCTTCTGCTATTTTTTGCACGCTTCCTCCTACATGTATACTTATACTATCCCCTTGTTTTGATGCTTTTAAAAATAGTGTTGATGGGCGATTGATCTCATATCCTTGTCCTATTTGTTTCGAAATAGTTTCAGTATGGTAATAGTTATTCTGCATCAAATAACCCGCTAAGCAACCACAAGCGCTACCAGTAGCAGGATCCTCAGGAACACCAAGATAATCAGCAAAAAGACGGGCACTCAAATCCTGATGTTTTTCGTAACCTTCCGGGCAGTAAGCATAAATAGCTTTTGCGTTAGATTTATTTACCAGATTGAAATATTTCTCTTTGTTAATCCTTATTTTCTTCAGTGATTGCATGCCTTTAAGTGGCACAATCCAAATAGGTATACCGGTTGATACTTCCTGTACCGGGAATTTTTCATCCAGTTCACTTTTATCAAGGCTTATAATATCAGCCATTATTCCCTTATCAATTACTTCCCCAAACCTGGGCTCAACCTGTTTCATCCAGCACTGGTCACCCACAAATGTAACAGGAATTTTCCCAACCTTCAGATCAAGTATGATTTCAGTAGGCTTGCCCAAAGCAACAAAATTTCTTATTACATAGGAAGTCCCCAGTGTGGGATGGCCTGCAAAGGGTAGTTCTTCAACAGGAGTAAATATCCTTACCGTATATTCATTCTCCATAAACTTTGCAGAGGTAATAAAAGTAGTTTCCGAGAAATTTATCTCGCGGGCAATCCGCTGCATTTCCTGATCTGAAAAACTTTCGCCATTAATAAATGTGGCAAGTTGGTTACCCGTATACTTTTCAGCTGCAAAAACATCTGTAATATAAAACTTTGGAGTTTTTTTCATTTGTTACTTGTAAGCTCAAAACAAAAATAAACATTTACGGAAAATAAAAAACAAAACTTTAACGGAATATCTATATTTTCTCTAACTATATTTTAGGGGTGTATTAAATCTTAAAAAAATCAACAGCATTGTTTAGTTCAATTGCTGCATCATTTAATTTTCTTGAGTTTCCTGACATGGATTCAGCAAATACAGAATTCTGTTGAATAATAGCATTTAATTGTTGAATAGCCTGATTAACCTGATCAGCGCCGGCACTTTGCTCCAGGCTTGCAGCAGTAATCTCTGCCACTAGCGTGGTAGTACGGTCAATTTCTGGAACCAGATCACTTAACAATTTACCAGATTCCTGTGCAATGTTTACACCATTCTTTGATAAAGAAATAATTTCATCTGCAGCCTTTTTACTTCTTTCGGCCAATTTACGTACTTCTGTGGCTACCACTGCAAATCCCTTACCGTGTTCACCTGCCCTGGCAGCCTCAACTGCTGCATTTAATGCAAGAATATTTGTCTGGAATGCTATTTCTGTTATAATAGAAATTTTATTGGCAATATCTTTCATTGAATCCCTGGTAATACCAGTTGATGTATTAGCATTTTTTATACCTCCGGCAGCTTCCATAGCAATTCTTTCTGTCTGCTTGGCATTATCAGCATTTTGTTGAATGTTAGCAGCCATTTGCTGCATAAACGAGGAAACCTGTTCAGCAGAAGCAGCTTGATTATTGGTGCCGTTGTGAAGATTTTTAGAAATATCATCTATTTCACGACTGATACTATTTAAATTTAGTGAATTAACCTTCACCTGATCCAACATCTTCTTCAGGTTCTGTTTCATAAAATCCAATTCTCTTAATAGCATTCCTATTTCATCCTTTGCATTGCCATTAAGATGTAACTCCTTGGTTAAATCTCCCTGTGCCAGCTCTTTAATAAATACATTTGCATTACTTAGTGACTTACGAATATTACGAATAATCATAAATGCTGTAAACACAGCAACACCAATTGCCCATAGGCCTAATATCAATACAATCGATTTGAACCTGTTAAATGAAGCATTCATTATTCTGTTTTTCGCTTCAATCATTATTGCCTGCCGCTTAATTAATTGATCCAGTTGACCAATAATATTATCGGTTAAAACCATGGTTTCTCCGTCCTGCTCCGCCATTGGCATAACTTCAAATATTACCATAGGATCATCATAACTTTCAAAGGTTGAAAGACCTTCCATAATCCTGTTATGTTGACTAAATAGTTCATTTTCAATCTCACCGAATATTGAATCCATTTCCAGTCTGTCTGTTTCATCCCAGGAAGCAATTAATTGCATTATTTGCTGCTTAATTAAAGGATAATCCTTTTCATGCAAGTCCCTAAGTTTCTGTTTATCTTTTGTATCTGTTTTCTTTTCAATATACACCCAGTTTTTAACCAGCATTTTTGAATTGGTAATTAACGAATGCAAACTATTCAAATACCGTAAAGAGGGATTATTAATATCAACTACTTCCTTATTGGTTTTGATATTATTTGATAAAATACTATATGTCAGTGTACTGGATACACCAATAACTAGTGCCATAACGGCAAATCCAATTATTAACCTTTGTGCAATAGAAAATTTCATCTTATTTAATATTTATCCAAACAATATATAATTATTTAAAAAACAGGATTTTATAACATATATTCCTATTATTAAATTTACAAATTATTTTGTAATTTTCCATCAAAATAAAAAAAATATACATTACATGTAACTTTTCAGCAACTCAAGCGTCTTATTTTTGAAAACCTGATAAACCCTTATGACTGTAGAAGAATATAACATAAGCGTTGAAGAGTATTCGGACCGGATATACCGGTTTGTCCTGAAAAACACACGTGACCAGGACAAATCAAGAGATATAGTGCAGGATACTTTTGAGAAGCTATGGATAAAAAAGGATAACGTGTCATTTGATAAAGTAAAATCCTATTTATTTACCACAGCTTATCACAGCTTTATCGACCTTACAAGAAAAGATAAGAGACAAACAGACATAGAGGAGATAAGTATGGAAAATTATTCACATAGTGAGCAATATTCGGACCTTAAAGAAATTTTAAACAAAGCAATAGAACAAATGCCTGAAATTCAAAGGTCAGTGGTATTATTACGTGACTATGAAGGATATTCATACAGTGAAATTGCCGAAGTAACAGGCTTAAACGAAGCTCAGGTAAAAGTATATATTTATCGCGGACGTATGTTTTTAAAGAACTATATAGGTAAACTTGAAACTGTAGTGTAAAATGTTGAAAATAAACAGACATAATTATGAATCATTCTTTATTGATTACCTGGATGGTAATCTGAAAGGTAAAGATTTGTCTGATTTTAAGACATTTTTAAGCAATAACCCTGACCTGTGGGAAGAATTACAGGAATTTGAATCCTGCCAATTACTCGTATCTGATGAAATCTTCCCTGACAAAAGGCATCTTAAAAGAGATATTAATGATATTTCGAAAATCTCGGATGATAACTTCGAAGAAATAGTCATTGCCTATTATGAAAAAGATTTGGATGAAATCCATGAAACTATGTTACAGGATTATCTTTCTCATCATCCAGAAAAAGAAAAAGTATATTCTATTTATTCAAAAACATTTATTAAACCTGATTTAACAATTACGTTTAATAAAAAATCATCCCTGAAGAAACTCTCAATTGGACAAAAACGAAACAGGATACTGTATGCTGTGGCCTCAGCGGCTGCCATACTATTGCTTGTGATATCCATAATACGGCAACCTGATATTGCAAACCTTTTAAACAGGGATAATCTGGCTACCTATATTTCACAAGATAATGTGCATGAGCAAATCCAAATATCTGAAGAAAAAGTACAAGAAATTGGATCAACTGTAAATTCTTTAAGTAACACTACAGATAAAGCAGATCAAATTATTGAATATAAGAATACTATTATACTTGCTTCAGGTACAAATGTAATAAAATCCAGTGATACCGCCAATATATCGAATACACGGAATCCATTATATGCTGAAAAACTTGATTCGCGAAATATAAATTCAATCGAATGCTGCACAAAACCTTATGAACCTGTTTTTGCAAAACAATATTCACTGGCCAGCAATTATCAAACTGATGCAGATGGCGGAGAATTATTACTTAAAGATATTGCATTATATGAAATTAAAACCATTATTTACCAGGAAGAAATTGAGCAACCTAAAAAATTTTCATTCTGGGATGTGGCTGAAGCAAGTATCAATACCTTTAACCGCTTTAGTGAAACTGATATCGAGGTAAGTAAAAAAACAGATGCAAATGGTAAGCTGCAGGCTCTTGCTATAAATGGAATAGACTTTGGTTTTTCAACCACACGAATTAAGAAATAGTATTTTTATTTTGATAATAAAAAGCCACAATCCATTATTCGGGTTGTGGTTTTTTTTAACACTAAGATAATTCGAATCCTTGCAGGGTGAATGCCGGGATTATATTTTTGAAAAACTTAAACTTTCTTAAAAAAAGTTAATACCCCCTGTAACTTTTCATACCTGACCCCGTCCTACCATCAATAACGGCCTTAAGAAAATAAATTAATAATATAAAAACTTAATTATGAAGAAGATTGGACTTTTAACACTGCTACTCCTTCTTAGTGTGCAAATTGCATTTAACCAGGAGGATAGTTCATACATCGAAAATCAAGTAGATGTAGATGAACTGGTTCAGGTTAATGACAATGGGAAAACTACCGTGGTAAATATCGGGGGTAAAGAAGTACTTACCATAAGAGAAACCGATCAGGGAGTAACCATTGACATTGATGACAACAACATTTTTAAAGTTACCGAAACTGATAATGGTGTGACCATTAAAGTAGGTGAAGATGAAATTCTAAGTATCATTCAGGGTTCTGATACCACAACCACTATTAATGATAAACAACTTGAAGAAATCATTGAAGGAATTGGTAAAACCATCGAAAAAAGTATAGAAGATCATAACAAAAACGTAGAGTTAAATATTGAGAGTGATAAATTTTCTTTGCATACTGATGATGTCGAAAAAACACTTGAATTACTTGAAAATGATGATAATGTAAGCATCTGGATCGAAGGCATTGAAGTATTATCTACTGACGGGGGCGATACAACAAAAATTCGCCTGAAAAATAAAGAAATAAACATTGTAGAAGATGAAAATGGAAAAACTTCTGTAAATGTAGAGAAAATAGAAAAGGATCCGAAGAAAAAGAAGTTTAAAGGCCATTACCAGGGTTTTGATCTCGGATTTAATGATTTTGTAAATAAAGATTATTCTTTTACCCGTAGTGATGCAGATCAGTTTATGGATTTGAATATTAGCCGTTCAGAAACGTTTGGATTAAATATACTCCAATATAGTTTTGGCTTAGGTACAAACCAATTGGGTGTAGTAACCGGTTTAGGATTCCAGTTCTCTGATTATTTTTTCAGCGGAAATAATTCAATCCGTGATTCCCTTGGATATATACTGGCGCTTGATTATACAGATGTTGACCTGATAAAAAGTAAATTATCCACCACTTACCTCCAGATACCATTGCTCATTGAAGCACAATTTCCCAATACAAAAAGGTCAAAAAGGGTACATATTGCAGCAGGTGTAGTAGGAGATTTAAAACTTGGATCGCATACCAAAGTAGTATATCGTGAGAACGGTAACCGTCAAAAAGAAAAGGAAAAAGGTGATTTTGCCCTCAGGCCTCTCCGCTACGGATTTACAGTGCGTACCGGTTATAAAGCATTAAACTTGTTCGCTATATACTATCCTCAAACCTTCTTTGAAAAAGGTAAAGGACCGGAATTATATCCATTCTCCATTGGATTTACGTTTAATCCATAATAATTACATAGGGTTTGTTATAAAGAGCTGTCTGCGGACAGCTTTTTTTGTGTAATTTTAATTTGTGTTACCTTGTAATGATTCAATCTCAATTACGCTCATAACTATTTATATATTAATTGTTTAGCAAATAAATGTAAAAATAGTTAATTTTTATTTAGGGTATATCATCTGTTCGTTGTCATATAAATAAAGTACCTTATTAAATAACTTAAATTTTAAGATAATGAAAACTAAAAAATTTGAAAAACTGAACGAAAAGCAGATGAATGCAGTAAAAGGTGGTTTTAAAGCAGGTTCTAGTTTAACTGCGGGAGGAAGTTAAATATAAAACCAGCTTGAGGTATTACAGGTATAATAAACTCATCAAAATACCCGTATATATAACTGTAATTCGAAAAAGAAATAGGGCGGAAAAACTTCCTTGCATATCCTATGAATGTCAAAATTTTTTTCGGATAATTTTCAGGGTATTTGCTATGTTAGTTGTATTAAAATTAAATAATCCTATTTTATAACTTAAATCAAAAATAAACGAAAAACAGATGAAAAAAGTAAAAGATGGTGATGGCAGTGCAAAAAGGGCTCTTGATGCATTTATTGATCCAAGAAAATAACATAATTTAGCTATACATCTGTTTATTTTAAATGGTTGTTATTTATTAGCAACCTTTTTTTTTGCAAATTAGTTTTTTACCTTTTTATTCAATTTTCTGCAAAACAAATCGTAACTTCACTATACAACCATCGTATGTTGTACCATGGAGTCGAGTATATTGAGTAACCAGGAAATGCGTATTTATGCGCAACAAATTGCCATTGATCAAATTGGCATAAAAGGACAGGAAAACCTAAAACAATCACGTGTTCTGGTAATAGGGGCTGGCGGATTAGGTGTAACCGTTTTACAAAACCTTGCTTCCCTGGGAATAGGCACGCTTGGAATATCCGATAACAGTCTCATACAGGAAGATGATCTTCCCCGCCATAACCTCTTTGGAATAGGGGATATTGGCAAACAGAAAGCCATAATAACAAAGGAAAAACTGCACAAAAACCACCCACAAATAACATACAACATACACAATATATGTATTTCAGATAAAAATACTTACGAAATTTGTGCAAACTACGATATAATAGTAGACGCAACTAAACATCTCCCCACAAGCAAGGTACTTAATACAACCTGCTGCAATCAAATAAAACCCTTGGTTTTTGGTACAATAAAAGGTTTTCAGGGCATGGTAACCGTATTTAACTTATTGGATGGGCACCATTTTGAGGATATATTTCCTAATAAAACCTTGGATGAGTATAAGTCGGAACCTGTTTCAGCTATTGCTCCTTTAGTAGGTATTATTGGCAGTTATATGGCTGGCGAGGTATTAAAAATTGTAGTAGGCATGAATAATGTAGCCAATAAAAATGTAATCAAAGTCCCTTTTTGTTAATGAAAGATTATATAAAAAATAAATCCTGCTTCTCAATTATAAAAATATTTTTGGTTCTTATTTCTATAAGTCCCTGTACTATTGCTCAGCAACAAAAAATTGACAGCCTGTTGAACATAATACAAAATGATAAGTTTGATGATTCCGCACTAACTGTGTATTTTCAAAAGATAGCTGTTGAATATAAAAATATTGATGTAGATTCTTCCTATAAATATTTACAAAAAGCGTTAAAATTAAGCAAACTCCTTGATAATGAATACCTGTATTGTTTCACGTTGTTATTAACAGGTGACTTTTATAACAGAAACAAAATGCTTGATAGCATGAAATATTACTATAACCATAGTTTATATTTAGCAAATAAAAATGATTTCAGAGATATTCAAGGCATGATATTTAATGGGTATGGCGTTTACCATATGAACTTGTCCAATTATGATACTGCATTAGTATTTATGCATCAAGCGTCTAAAATTAGTGAGTCAATAGGTGAGATAGATTTGCTAAACAGAATTTATAACAACATAGGAGTAATCCATTATCATTTAGAAAATTTTGATAAGGCACTCTATTATTATGAAAAAACATTAAAATACAGGGAAAATGCAAAAGATGCTCCGGATGTTGCAATAATATACAATAATATGGGTATTATTTATTACTATAAAAATGATATTAATAAATCTATTGACTATTTTAAAAAATCTCTGGAAATATACAAGAAACAGGGAAATCTACGACAAATGGCCCTGCCACTATATAATATTGCAGAACTTTATGAGATCCAACAAAAATACAACCTGGCTCTGAAGTATTTATGGGAAGTTTATTCTATTGAAAACAAGCTGGATGATCTGCAGGGTAAGGCTAATACATTGATATTAATCGGAAAAATTCAGTCAGAATTAGGAATGAATACTGAAGCTATTAATAATCAATTGGAAGGGACTAAAATGCTTAAAGAACTTGGCGCTAAAAAGGATCTTTCAGAAGCATATTTAATTCTATCGGAAACCTATGAGTCAATAAATGATTTTAAAATGTCTCTCAAATATTATAAGAATTTTACAGAAATAAATGACACTATTTTAAATGAAGAAAAATTAAAACTCCTTACTGAAGTGGAAGCCAAGTATGAAACAAAACAAAAAGAACAACAAATTAAACTTCAGGATGCAAAAATTGCTGAACAAACTGCCAAAGTAAAAAAGAAAAACTTCCAAATAATTGGATTTTTTATTATATCGTTTTTACTACTCTTATTGGTTTTTGCTATATACAAAAGTTACCGGAACAAGAAACGAGCCAACGAGATTTTATCCAATCAAAAAGAAGAAATAGAAAGCCAGCGCGATGAAATAGAGGCACAGCGTAACATGGTACAGGAACAAAAGGAACGCATTGAGGCACAGCAAAAGGAAATAAAAGACAGTATACGCTACGCACAACGCATACAAAGTGCTATTATGCCACCAGATGATTATCTTAACAAAATTCTGGATGAACATTTTATTATAAATATTCCCAGGGATATTGTGGGAGGAGACTTTTACTGGGTTAATAGAAAAGGTCATAAACTATATATGGCTGTGGCAGATTGCACAGGACATGGAGTGCCGGGCGGATTTATGAGCATGATGGGTGTTTCGTTTCTGAACGAAATACTGAATGAACCACGCTCTTTGCATACAAACCAAATACTTGATATGCTCAGAAAATATGTTATTGAGTCTATGCACCAAACCGGTGAAAGTGGAGGCATGAAAGATGGTATGGATATTTCATTATGCATTCTTGACTTATCAAAGAATACACTTGAGTTTTCCGGTGCATTTTCAGCACTTTACCTATTTATAAATAATGATTTTTTAGAAGTTAAAGGCGATAAAATGCCGATTGGTTTCTACCGGTCTAAAGCTGATGCTCCATTTACTAAACATACTATTGAATTGAAAGAAAACAATATGATCTATATGTTTACTGATGGCTATATTGATCAGTTTGGAGGTGAAAATGGTGATAAATTCAAAACAGATAATTTCAAAAACTTATTGCAGGTGATATATACAAAATCAATGATTTATCAAAAAGAAATCTTATATGATAATCATATGCTTTGGAAAGGGACCTATGACCAGATTGACGATATCCTGATTTTTGGGCTAAGAATTAAAAACAGAAACCAGGTATAAAATTTTCGTCTTTTTAGCAATTTCGATTTACAATTTGTTTTGATTAAACAAACATTCCCCGCATATTTTGTAGATTTGTGGAGTAATCTGTCTATTATGAAACTTCTACTTATTAGCAATTCCACTATGGCAGGTGAGCCTTATCTGGAATATACAATTCCACATATCCAACTTTTTTTGGAAAAAAAACACTACCAAGCCATTTTTATACCATATGCAGGGGTTACAATATCCTGGGATCATTATTCTTCGATAGTTTCTGATCGCTTTTCAAAACTAAATTGTTTTGTACATCCTATTCATAAAGAAGCCGAACCTAAAAAAGCAATTAAAGAATGTGATTTAATTATAATTGGTGGAGGAAATACCTTTCAACTTCTTAAAATATTACAGGATAATGATTTAATTGAAATCATTCAACAAAAAGTTAAAGAAGGTACACCATATATTGGCTGGAGTGCCGGGGCAAATATGGCATGTCCTACTCTGTGTACTACAAATGACATGCCCATTATAGAGCCATCAAGTTTTAATGCACTACATCTAATACCATTCCAGATCAATCCACATTATACAGATATACACCCTGAGGGTCATGCTGGTGAAACCAGGGATGATCGAATTGCAGAATTCATAGAGGTTACACCAGACCGGTATGTTGTTGGCCTCCGAGAAGGAAGTATTTTAAAGGTCGTGAACAACCGTATTGATTTATTATGTGGTAAATCCGTCAAAATATTTAAAAAAGGTATTACACCATTTGAAATTGATAATCAAGATGATTTACAATTCTTATTAACCAGTTAATTTCATAAACATATATATGAGAGCTGTAATACAAAGAGTTAAAGAATCGTACGTTGATATTGAAGGTAAACGCACCGCTGCCATTAGGCAGGGGTTGCTTATCCTTTTGGGAATAGAAGAAGCGGATACAATTGAAGATATTGATTGGCTCTCGGGAAAAATTTCCCGGTTGCGCATTTTTAAAGATGATGCAGGAGTAATGAATCTTTCAATCCGGGATATTGAAGGGGAGATTATTGTGGTAAGTCAATTTACATTGCATGCAAGTACAAAAAAGGGAAACAGACCTTCATACATTAAAGCTGCAAAACCTGAAACAGCTGTTCCTTTATATGAACAATTTGTGGATGCCCTGGAAAAAGAATCGGGCATAAAGATACAAACCGGTACTTTTGGTGCAATGATGGATGTTGGATTAGTAAATGACGGGCCGGTAACAATTATTATAGATACTAAAAACAAAGAATAAATATACCCCGACGAGGGTTTGAATCCTTTCAGGATTTACAACAGATTCTGAACCAGGTTCAGGATAACTTTCAAAACTGTGACTGGATTAATAAAAAAAATGATGACAATAGAGGAAGCACAACAAACCGTGGATACATGGATTAAAACCCATGGAATGAGATATTTCAATGAACTTACAAATATGGCATTACTAACGGAGGAAGTTGGCGAATTGGCCCGTATTATCGCACGGCGTTATGGTGAACAATCAGAAAAGGAAAGTGATAAAAACCTGAACCTGGCAGATGAGATGGCCGACGTGCTTTTTGTACTTATCTGCCTGGCAAATCAAACCGGAGTGGATTTAACAAAAGCCTTTAAAAACAGCATTCAGAAAAAGACAGAGCGGGATATAAACAGACATAAGGACAATAAGAAACTAAACTAACTTTAATATCCTTTATTCTTTTTGTCCGACAATTTCAAACTGCTTCTCAAGAACTTCCCCAAACTCATCAACCAATACTATGTGATGTATACCCGGACCTGTAACTATTGCTTTTTGATGAATGTGGCGGGTTGATCCAATAAATTCATCATCTAAATGCCAGAATATGGTTGTCTGAGGTTTGCGATGTGCAATATCAAATACGACCTCACCCCTGGTTCCATCCATATCTAAGGGTATATATATTTTTGCTTCATGTTTGGGATATATAAATTCCATAGCTGATTTCCCTTCCATTTCCAGGCAATCAGGATGCATTGGCGGTAATACCCTGTATTCAGGATGATGCGATTTGTAGTAATATTCCATAATGGGTGGCAGTACAAACCAGGATTCAGTAACCATTTCGTCTGCACTCATGCAATTCCTGTCAACTCTGTATTGCTCATCGGGTGTTACATGTACCAATGTATGGTATGGGCATGATGATGTTGTAAGGCCGGCTTCATATATCCATATACTGTCAAACTGATCACAATAAGGTCCGCATCTGTAACCGCTTTGCCTGCATACCGGAATTTTTACCATTTCATCATATGGCTGCTCAAACCAGCCACTTCGTGGTAAAACATTGAATAATTCAAACATAATTGGTGCTGCAGCCATTACGCCAACAATTCCAGGCCTTCCTTCGCCATCTGCATTTCCAACCCATACGCCAACAACATATTCCGGTGTAGTACCTATAGCCCAGGCATCCTTAAATCCAAAACTTGTTCCTGTTTTCCAGGCAATCTTCCTGGAAGAAGAAAATATTCTCCATCCCTCTTCTTCTTCGGGCCGGTTTACTTCCAGAAGTGACTTATAGGTTTGCCAAATAGAAGCAGCGCTTAAATAAGGCGGTTCATCCTGAAGATCTTTTTTTTGCCCTTTGACTATTTCTTCCGTTTTATTGTAATCGATAACCGGCATATGCATATCTTCAGTCGAATATTTACCGTTATATACATGATAATTTTCCAGTATCCGGGAAAAACTGGAATAAACACCCACAAGTTCCCATAATGATGTTTCGGCACCCCCTAATATTAGTGATAATCCGTAATGATCGGGATGACGTTTCACAGTTGTAAGTCCAAACTGATTTAACCGAAAATGAAACTTCGGTACTCCGTATTCCTGAAGCATTTTTACTGCAGGAATATTGAGCGATCTGGCAAGTGCCCGCTTTGCAGGAACAGCTCCATCATACTCAAGGTTAAAATTTTTAGGTGTGAAACCCGAAAAATGCGTGGGCACATCGGGTACTAATGTCCCCGGTAAAATCATCCCTTCATCAATCATACATGCATAAAGCACAGGTTTTAGTATACTTCCCGAACTTCGCGAAGCCTGGATCACATCCACATCGCAATTATTTTTTTCATGTTCTTCATCACTCACATTACCTATATAACACAATACATTACCTTTCTTTACATCAACTATAATTGCAGATGCATTGTTTATATTATTAAATTTTAACGCATTATGATGACGTTGCAGAATATCTATACATCGTTCTTGTAAATTCTTGTCAAGTGTAGTAATGATTCGCCTGCCTTTTCTATGAATATACATTTGGGTTAGTAAATGAGGTGTAATCTGAGGTAAAGTAACCGGCTCATCGGGCAATGCTTCCAATTTGGAAAGGTAACAAGTAGTTGAATCTATATCCCCGATAATTAGCAAATCATCCAAGAGACGATTTCTTTTTTCCAATAACAAATCCCTGTTTTTCCCCGGATGTATCAGTGAAGGGGAATTTGGCAGCACAGCCAGCGTTGCTGCTTCGCCCCAGCTTAAATCATCGGGCTTCCTGCCAAAATATCTCCATGATGCAGCATCCAGGCCAACAACATTACCTCCGAACGGTGCATTTGACATATACAATGCAAGGATCTCATCTTTTGAATACGATAATTCCAGACGCGTTGCCAATATCATTTCAATAAGTTTCTGTTTAATTGAACGCTCTTTGCCTTTTCTAGATAGTCTTATAACCTGCATACTGATGGTACTACCTCCGCTAACAATACGTTTTTGCCGTATATTTGAGATGAATGCCCGAATTAACGAGAAAGGATTTACACCACCATGATAATAAAAGTATTTATCTTCAAATACCACTATGGATTTTTTCATTCTCTCAGGTACATACTCATCATGAGGAAACCTCCATTGTCCATCGTCAGCTATTTTAGCTGCCAGCAACTCCCCGTTCTTATCCTCGATAATGGTAGATGTCGGATCTGTAAAAAGTGGTTTTGGTAAACAAAATATATAAAATATAATTAGTATTATAATACTAATAACAAATATATTAAACCTTCTTATTTTATATTTTACATTAATTGACATTCTATTTTCTTGAATGTACGCATTTTGATGTACAATAATACAATAATTGAAAGACAGAAAATAATGATTTTACTATCTTTGTACGTCTAAGTTATAAAATACTTACTTACTATTTCAATATTGATCATATTGGAATACATTTTGCGGGGAGGTTTATATACATTCAAATTTTTGGTCAAATGAAAAAGCGTATTGTCTCGATCATCACTATCACATTTGTAATAGTATCATCTGTATTTCTGGTAGCATTTAAAGATGATGATTTTAAAATTGTAAAGAACCTTGATGTTTTTTACACCTTATTCAGGGAACTTAATATCTTTTATGTAGATGAAATTGATCCTGAAGAACTTATAGAACAGGGCATTTCAGGCATGCTTGAATCATTGGATCCTTATACTACATATATTCCTGAATCGGAGCAGGATAACCTGAATTTTATGACCACAGGTAAATACGGTGGAATCGGCGCATTGATACGCCAGCAAAATGATTATTCCATTATTGTTGAACCTTATGAAGGATTTCCGGCACATAAAGCCGGTTTACGCGCAGGTGATATCATTCTTGAGATAGATGGGAAATCTTCCAAAAATAAAGCTATACGAAATATTAGTGATGAATTGAAAGGTGATCCAAATACAAAAGTTACTGTAAAAGTTGTTAGGCCTATAATAAATGATACATTATCCATAACCATGATGCGGGAGATCGTTAGCATTAAAAACGTTCCGTATTATGGGCTTGTAGATCAACACATTGGTTACATCAACTTATCAAACTTTACACAGAAAGCAAGTAATGAAGTGAAAAATGCACTGATTGACCTCAAAAATCAAGGAGCTACTTCAGTGATAATGGATGTAAGAGGAAATCCGGGAGGCTTACTGATCGAAGCAGTGAACATTGCGAACATCTTTATTCCTAAACATACAGAAATTGTAAGCACCAACGGTAAAATCAAACAATGGGACCATGTTTATGAAACCGAACAAAATGCCGTTGATACAGTGATCCCAATTGTTTTTCTTGTAAACCGCGGATCAGCATCAGCATCAGAAATTCTTGCAGGGACAATGCAAGACCTGGACAGAGGAGTTATTATTGGTCAACGAACCTATGGCAAAGGGCTTGTTCAAACTACTCGTCCCTTAAGTTACAATACCAGCCTTAAAGTAACTACGGCAAAGTATTATATCCCAAGTGGCAGATGTATCCAGGCCCTTGATTATTCAAACCGGAACGAAGACGGCAGTGTCGGGCATATTCCTGATTCTTTGATTTCTGAATTTTTAACCAAAAACGGACGCAAAGTATATGATGGAGGAGGTATTTTACCTGATATTACTACTACCCAGGAGACATACAGCAAAATATTACTCAGCCTGTTAAGTAAAAATTTATTATTTGATT
The DNA here is from genome assembly GCA_016926235.1 of Bacteroidales bacterium. The sequence continues at coordinate 67,194 of JAFGOZ010000425.1, forward strand.
ATGCTACAATATATGCAAGCTCTCATAATACTATACCCAAACCTGAAGAATTTGTCTTATCAGATAAAGACTATCAGGATTTTGTAAACTTTCTGCAAGATAAAGACTTTGACTATCAGACAAAAAGTGAAGAACTACTTCAGGAACTGCAGAAAACAGCAAAAAACGAAAAATATCATACATTAGCCCAAAGTCAGTTTGATCAACTGGAAGGAATTCTCGCCCATGATAAAAACAAAGACCTTGTAACCTTTAAAGAGGAAATATCGCAGTTTCTAAAAGAGGAAATAATCAGTCGCTATTACTTTCAAACCGGCAGAATTCAAACTGCCCTAATGAAAGACGAAGCTCTTAATAAAGCATTAGAATTATTAAAAGATCCGGATGAATACAATACTATTCTTAAAACGCAGGATAGTAAAAGATCAAGTTTACCTTCATCAAATCCGGATGAATTTGGGGCAACAATGAGAGAAATTTATAAAGATATTATTTCTTTATAGGAAGAAATTCTAATCCAGATTTAACATATTTTTGGTCTGTCTCATATAGTCATCAACACGGCGGGATAATGCCTGTAAAAACTCAATTTTATTGCGGTTTTCCAGTGAAGCTATTAACTGTCCTAATGTTCCGATAATGGTTTTCATAAATGACTGATTCCTGAACTGCATTTTAATGATATTCTTTACTGTCTCACTTTGTTCTTCATTCACTTTAATAAATGCTTCATAGTTTTCATCAACGCGAAGTGTCAGGATTTGTAATATTTCGCTGGATTTTCTGTTTTCAAGAAATCCAAGTATTTCCGATTGAATATCCAGTATGCGCGTGAGCAATGTATGATTAAAGTCCAGAATTTCCTCTTTCATTATGTTTTCAACTTCTCTTTTTAAAAGATTGCTTGTATCAATGTCAACCTTACTAAAAATTACCTGGGTTATTATCCCTTTGTCCTTGCTAAATAAATGATCATATATTTGTGCTAAAGTACGCAGGATGGTTTTCAGGTAGGCGTTATTTTTTAAAAGTATCTCTGTTAATTTTCGGTCATTCTGGGTATATTCTTCATATTCACTTGCAATCGTACTTACATATTCATCCACTTTTATGTAAAGCAATTGTACAACATTATTTTTAACACGCTTTTCGAGATCCGCTACTAATTGGGCTTGTGTCCGTAATATCGTTTTTAAAAAGGCACGGTTTCGTAATACAATATGTATAATGTTATTATCCATAATAACACTGATTCTTCAATTATATTTGAATAAATATAAGGAAATATCCTATTTTATCAAAAATAATCTAAAATATATATATAAACCAAATTTTATAATGAAATTAAAATGATGCATTAGATATTTTTATATGATGATTTCTTCCTTATAACTTTTAATGAGCTTCGAGCCAATTATTCCCTTCACCCATATCCACTACCAAAGGCACTTTTAGAGTATATGCAGATTCCATCTGGATTTTGACTATTCTTTTAAGTTGCTCCAATTCTTTTTCAGGAACATCGAAAACCAATTCGTCATGGACCTGTAGTATCATTTTAGCAGCCAGGTTTTCTTTCTGAATAGCCTCCTGAATTTTTACCATTGCTATTTTAATAATATCGGCAGCCGTACCTTGTATGGGAGCATTAATCGCATTTCGTTCGGCAAAACCTCGTACTACGCCATTCTTTGAGTTAATATCCCTCAGGTAGCGTTTTCTTCCCAATAAAGTAGTTACATATCCTTGTTTTCTTGCCTTCTCAATACTGCTCTGCATATATTGACTAACTTTTGTATATGTCTTAAAGTAACCTTCAATCAAAGCCCTTGCATCTGCTCTTGGAATGTTTAAACGTTGGGCAAGACCAAAATCCGTGATCCCATAAATAATCCCAAAATTAGCTGTTTTGGCGCGGCTTCTCATCTCATTTGTAACATCCGGTAAATCAACATTAAAGATCTTGGCTGCAGTAGCTGCATGTATATCTTCATCGTGTTTAAAAGCTTCAATCATATTTTCATCCTCACTAAGATGGGCCATCAACCTTAATTCAATTTGGGAATAGTCTGCCGAGAGCAAAACATTATTCTCACTTCGTGGAATAAAAGATTTTCGGATCTCCCTTCCCCTTTCCTCACGAATGGGAATATTTTGAAGGTTTGGATTTTTAGAACTTAACCTTCCGGTTGCAACCCAGGCCTGATCGTAGGATGTATGAATAAGCCCTGTTTTTTCATTAATGAGACGAGGTAATACTTCTATGTAAGTTGATAAAAGCTTCTTTAAAGACCTGTATTCCAATACTTTTGAGACGATCTCATGCTCATCCTTTAGTTTTTCCAATACTTCTTCACTGGTTGAATATTGCTTTGTTTTTGTCATCTTCACTTTTTCAGCCAACTTCAAATGATCGAAAAGTACTTCACCCAATTGTTTGGGAGATGAAATATTGAACGGAAAACCTGCTAACTTATATATATCTTCTTCAATGGTAATTATTTCTTTTTTAAGTTCTTTATCATAATTATTTAATGCTTCAGTATCAATACTTACACCATTGCATTCCATAATTGCCAGTACTTTCACCAATGGCATTTCAATTTCATATGCAAGCTGTTGAATCCCATTATTTTCAATTTCTTTTTCTAAAACCTCCTTTAATTGAAGTGTAATATCTGCATCTTCACAAGCATAATCTGCTATTCTTTCAACAGGAACAGAACGCATGTTTCCCTGGTTCTTGCCTTTCGGACCTATCAATTCCTCCGTTTTAATCGTGTTATAGCCCAAATAATTTTCGGCCATAAAATCCATGTTGTGTCTTAACTCTGGTTGCAATAAGTAGTGTGCAATCATTGTATCAAATATTTCTCCTTGCAGATTAACTCCATAAGAGTGCATTATAAGAATATCATATTTAATATTCTGGCCTACTATTCGAATATTTTTAGATTCCAGGGCGGGTTTTAAAATATTTACCAGCTCTTCAGCCTCTCTTCTTAATGAAGAGACAGGAATATAATATGCTTCATGAGCTTTGATGCAAAACGCCATACCCACTAATTCGGCTGTATATGGGTTAAGTCCTGTTGTTTCTGTATCAAAACAAAATTCTTTTTGTTTTAATAATTCGTTTGCAAAATTCTGTAATTCGTGTTTCTCTCTGATTATTAAATATTTATGATGAATATCGTCTAAATGTTTAAGATTCGTTACTTTCTCTTGCAATGTTCCATGTGGAACATCGAATAAGGTTGGTTGCTGAACAATCACCTGTTTCTTCTCTGCAACCTGACCAAACAATCTGGTAGCAATGGTTTTAAATTCCAGATCTGCGAATACATTTTGAAGAAAGTCTTTATCAGGCTCACCATATTCGAGATCATCAAAGCTTATTTCAACAGGAACATTTATCTCTAAAGTGACCAGTTTCTTTGATAAAAGAATATTTTCTCTTGAATTTTCAATATTTTCCTTAAGTTTTCCCTTAATTTCTTCAATATGTAACAGTAAATTCTCAACACTACCGTAGTCATCAATCAATTTAATGGCTGTTTTCTCACCAACACCTTTAGCCCCTGGCACATTATCTGCTGAATCGCCAGCTAATGCAAGAATATCAATAACCTGACCAGGCCTTTCAATACCATATCTTTGTGTAATCTCTTCAATTCCCAAAATTTCAGAGCCTTGTCCTGCTTTACCCGGTTTGTATTGCAAAATATTTACTCCAACTAATTGGCCATAATCTTTATCAGGAGTAAACATATAAACCTTAAATCCTTCTTTTTCTGCCTTATAAGCTACTGTCCCAATAACATCATCAGCTTCATATCCTCCAACTTCAATTACCGGGATGTTGAATCCTTTAATAATATCCTTAATATATGGAACTGATTTTTTAATATCTTCAGGAGTAGCTTCCCTGTTTGCTTTATATTCCTTAAACATATTGTTACGAAATGTTGGTCCGGGAGGATCAAAAACTACAGCAATATGACTGGGTTTTTCATTTTGTAAAAGATCTACCAGAGTATTAGTAAACCCAAAGATTGCAGAGGTATTTAATCCTTTTGAACTAAATCTCGGGTTACGAATAAAAGCATAGTATGATCTGAATATTAGAGCATACGCATCAACCAGAAATAGGGTTTTTTGGTCTTTCATAAAGTATTTTTAAGAGAATAAAAATAACGAAATAATTCCGAATTGAATTGGATTATTAAGTGTTTATGAGAAAGGTATATTCCACACAGGAATAGTTGATTTTATGGAATGGTTTTTACCCGGAATAATAATTTGTTGGTATGATATTGATACGGATATTCAGGTCACTGAGTCAAGTCGAAACCACAGATATGATAAATCAATTACAGGTTATCTTCAGCAAACCATTCACAATATGATGTTGTTGTTTCATAAAGCTTTAACGAATGTAACTTAACGTTATAATTAAAATCATTCTGCAATTTTTCTGCAAAATAACCTACCAGGTTTTCGCAAGTTGGTTGAAATGGTAATAATAATACTTTATCAAATGAAGATTTTAAAGCCGACACAAGATTTTCGGTTGTCTCTGATGATAAAGCTAATGTGTGGTCAAAAATATGAATGATCTTCCTATTTACAATTTTATCTAAATCATTAAAATCAATTAAGATTCCATCCTGCGGATCAAGGGTTTTATTAATCGGAATGCCTATAACAGTAACAATAAGTTTATATGAATGACCATGAATATTGTGACATTGTCCCTGATAATTCCACAGGGCATGGGCCATCTCGAATTCGAATATTTTTGAAACCCTGGTTACCGCCATTTCCGGATACTAAAACTATTGATTACAAGCGCAACGACTCAAACAATCAATAATGTTGCTTAATACATTGTTTTTCAGAAAATAATACGTATTCTTCCCGTCACGTTTCGAACATAATACCCCTTTGTCTTTCAAAATGCCTAAATGATGAGAAGTAGTTGATTGCTCAATATTGAGCAATTCATGTAATTCGGTAACTGTTAACTTTTTACCATTTTCCAAAAAACTTAATATAGCAATTCGCATCGGATGGGCGATTGCTTTTAGCATATTTGCTGAATTCTCTAACACGGTTGGATCTAAATCTCCGATCTTCATATTAGTATATTTAATTTTTGTAGCTAATGTTATATTGTACAAATATATAAATATATAATTACTTATTAAGTTACAGAGAAATAATAATATTAAAAACAAGAAAATAATCCACTTGCTTCATCATTTATATATTATATTAAAACTCTAATAATAAAGGCTTTATCAGGTTTTTAGAAATACAATTCCTTTTCAGTATATGGTTTTACCCGTTAACTTTTAACCAAATATATTGTTATATTTACAGCAAAGGAAATTATATATGTCGGAGATAAAAAACATTCAAAAACCTGTTGATGATGAAATAAAGAAATTTCAGATCTATTTTAAAAACTCGATGAAATCTGATGTTCCGTTATTATCTCTGATCACTAATTATATAATCAAAAGAAAAGGTAAACAGTTACGTCCTTTGTTTGTATTTTTATCGGCCAAAATGATTTCGCGGGAAACACAGGAAGCAACCTATACTGCCGCTGCCATGATTGAGTTATTGCACACTGCTTCTCTTATTCATGATGATGTAGTAGATGAATCCTTTGAGCGAAGAGGTTTTTTTTCAATTAATGCATTATGGAAATCAAAGCTGGCTGTTCTATTTGGAGATTTTTTACTGGCAAAAGGTTTACTTATATCTATCGAAAATAACCAATATCAGTTACTTCAATTACTTTCTGATGCTGTAAAGCAAATGTCGGAAGGAGAAATATACCAGATACAAAAAACCCGGAAATTAAATATCACTGAAGAAGAATATTTTGATATCATTACGCGTAAAACTGCATCACTGTTTGCAGCGTGTACATCGTGTGGTGCAACTTCTGCAAAAGGAACACCTGGACAAATTGAAAAGATGAAACAATTTGGAATGTTTGCCGGCATTGCTTTTCAAATAAAAGACGATTTGTTTGATTACCTTCCAAAAGGAAAGATAGGAAAACCTGTGGCAAACGACATTAAAGAGAAAAAATTGACACTCCCCTTGATTCACACTTTAAACAGCCTGCCAAAATCTGAAAGAAAAGAGATAATAAGAACCATACGACACGACAACAAGAACTTGAAAAAAGTACAGAAAATCATTGATATGGTTATGCAAAACGGAGGCTATAACTATGCCACCCAAAAAATGATAGAGTATCATAATAAAGCCCTGGAAATTTTAAAGGATTTTGAAGATAATACTGCGAAACAATCACTTATTCAATTAGTTGATTATTTAATTAATCGTTCAAAATGATTATTTTGCATTTTACTTGCGAAAGTATTTAAAAATAATCATTGCTTTTGCACTTCCAATAACTTCAGATAATTCTTCCTGTGATTTGGACTTTATAACAGCAATCGTCTTGTACTTTTCATATAATTTCTTTTTTGTACTCTCCCCGATTCCATCTATCTTATCAAGTTCTGATGATATAAATGTTTTGGATCTTTTATCCCGATGAAAAGTTATTCCAAAACGATGTGCTTCATTTCGTATCCGCTGGATTAATTTTAGGGTTTCTGAGTTTTTATCAAGATATATTGGAACCGAATCACCAGGAAAATATATTTCTTCGAGTCTTTTTGCAATGCCAATAATTGGGATTATTTTTCGCAATTTTAAATTATCAAGGCTTTTTAAAGCAGCATTTAATTGGCCTTTACCTCCATCAATAATAATAAGTTTTGGTAAATTTTCTTTTTCTCTTAACATTCTGTCATATCTTCTAAAAACAATTTCTTCCATACTGGCATAATCATCTGGACCTTGAACTGTTTTAATATTATAATGCCGGTACTCCGACTTACTGGGTTTTCCATAACGAAATACTACACATGATGCAACTGGATTTGTTCCCATAATATTGGAATTATCGAAACAATCGATATGATCAGGAATACTCTTCAGCTGTAAATCCTTTTTCATAGTTTCCATTACACGCTGATCCCTTGTTTGAAAGTATTTCTGTTCACTGTCTTTCTGTATCATCTTGTCAATAAGCATTTGCTTGGCATTCCTGTCAGCAAGCTCCAACAGTCTTTTTTTATCTCCACGTATGGGTATAGTTATAGTATATTCGCTAAAAAATTCTGAAATATCAAAAGGAACAATCAATTCTTTTGATTCTGAATTTACTTTGCTGCGAATATCTGCAATAGCCAGTGCCAGTAGTTCTTCCCTGCTTTCATCCAGCTTTTTCTTAATTTCCACTGAATGAGTTTGCAATAATGCTCCATTTACTACCCTTAAATAATTTACAATTGCATATTTTTCATTATCCTTGATTGAAAACACATCAACATTATGAATAGCGGGATTTACAATGGTAGATTTACTCCTGAATTTGTTTAATAACTGGATCTTTTGTTTCATATTATTTGCTTCTTCGAACCGAAATTCCGATGCAAATTGATCCATTAAAGATTTTAAATGATCTAAAACGCTTGATAAATTACCTCTTAAAATATTCTCAATATCTTTTATACCATTATCATAATTCTCTTTTGACTGAAGTCCGATACAAGGAGCATTGCAATTTCCTATATGATATTCCAGGCAAGCTTTAAACTTATTCTCAGCAATATTTTTCTCAGACAAATTAAACGTGCAAGTCCTAATTTTATGAATCTGTTGAATAAATTCTAAAATAGTTCGTACCATTTTAGCAGAAGTATAGGGTCCATAGTATTTTGAGCCATCTTTTATAATATTTCGGGTTATAAAAACACGCGGAAAGTGTTCATTTTTAATGCAAATCCAGGGATATGTTTTATCATCCTTTAGTTGTACATTATATCGTGGTTGATGCTTTTTTATTAAATTATTTTCAAGAAGCAAAGCATCTGATTCATTTTGCACAATAGTATATTCAACATTTGAAATTTTACTTACAAGAACACGAATTTTATTATCATAATTTTTAGTAAAATATGAACTTACCCGCTTTTTTAAGTTTTTAGCTTTACCAATATATAGAATATCCCCTTCGTAATCAATAAACTTATAAATACCCGGTTTCCCAGGTAAGTTTTTTACCTTTTCATATATTTCATTGCCTTTCAAAACATTCTAATATGATATAATTGGATATACTTCAATATCATTTCCTAATACTTCTCTTCCTTTAAGAAATGTTAATTCACAAATGAAATTTACATAAATTTTCTTAACTCCAAACTCTTTTATCATTTCAATTGCAGCATTCATTGTTCCGCCTGTTGCAAGAACATCATCATGCAAAAGAACAATATCATTAGGGGATATTGCATCTGAATGAATTTCAATTTTATCCGATCCATATTCCAATGCATAGGTTTTAGAATATACTTTCCCTGGTAATTTACCCTTTTTACGAATAGGTACAAATCCAACCTTAAGTTTATTGGCCACTGAACCTGCAGTAATAAAACCTCTTGCTTCAATTCCTACAACCTTAGTAATTCCGTTATTCTTATAATAATTTGTTATATGGTTTGTAAGTAAATTAAAAATATCCCCGTTTCCAAAAAGAGTTGTAAGATCTTTAAAAACAATACCTTCTTTAGGAAAATCTTTTATGTCGCGAATACTTGCTTTTACTTTATTTATAAATTCAATGTTTTTCATTTAGAAAGGTCTAATATGTTAATAATGAAAATAATATTTAGTATTTTATTTAATTTTATCTTCTATAAATGTTTATAACTTGTTAGTTTATAAAGAAATATTTTAAATTGTTCCACGTGGAACAATTATCTTCCCAGTTTTATTAATAAAATGTTAATATCTGAGGGTGAAACACCGGGTATTCTGGATGCTTGACCAATAGTCTTAGGCTTGATAGCATTTAATTTTTGTCTTGCCTCTGTAGAAATAGAATTTATTGACAAAAAATTAAAATCATCAGCGAGACGAATATTTTCTAACCTTTTTATTTTCTCTGCAACAATTCTTTCTCTTTCAATATATCCCGAATATTTTGTTTCAATTTCTGCTGATTCAATGATTTCATCAGAATGATCCAAATTTATAAGATCTGATAAGATCTTAGGATTAATAAATTTCAAAAAATCCTTTAAATCCATTTCCGGTCGTATTATTAATCTCTCAATTCTCGTTGGTTCTTTTATAGCTGCAGAATTTCTACTTTCCAGATATGAATTAATCTGCTCAGGAGTTACATTGGTGTTTCTTGCGAATTTTAAAATTTCATTTCTATAATTCTTCTTTTCATTTAATTTATCCAATCTGCATTTTTTTGCTAATCCTAAATTATATGAAATTTCTGTTAACCTTTCGTCAGCATTATCCTGCCTTAGCAGAATCCTGTATTCGGCCCTTGAAGTAAACATTCTATATGGCTCATCAACTCCCTTTGTTACTAAATCATCAATTAATACTCCAATATATGCCTGATCCCTTTGTAAAATAAATCCATCTCGTTTATTTATTTTCAAATATGCGTTAATTCCAGCCATTAAGCCTTGTGCGGCAGCCTCTTCATATCCTGTAGTACCATTAATCTGACCAGCAAAAAACAAATTTTTTATTAATTTAGTTTCTAATGTGTGGTAAAGCTGATTTGGTGGATAATAATCATATTCGATAGCATAGCCAGGCCTAAAAATCTTTGCATTTTCTAAACCTGGAATTTTTCTTAAAGCTTCATACTGAATTTCCCAAGGAAGTGATGATGAAAAACCATTTATATAAAATTCTACTGTTTCATATCCTTCCGGTTCAATGAATAATTGATGTCTGTCCCTTTCATTAAATGTTACAAGTTTTGTCTCAATACTTGGGCAATATCTTGGACCAATTCCATCAATAGTACCATCAAATAAAGGAGAATCCTTAAACCCTTCTTCTAATTTATCATGAACATCCTTACTGGTATAGGTAATGTAGCAACTTCTTCCTTGACAATCAATATCTTTTTCATATATATATGAAAATCCCCGTTTCATCTCATCACCTTTTTGCTCTATCATTTTGCTAAAGTCAATTGAACGACCATCAATTCTCGCAGGTGTACCGGTTTTCATTCTCCCAACTTTAAATCCATAAGAAGATAGCTTCTCACTAATGCCAAATGAAGATTTATCGCCCATTCTTCCACCAGCAATCTGTGATTTCCCAATATGCATCAATCCATTCAAAAAAGTACCATTAGTCAATATTACAACTTTCGCTTTTAAAGCTATACCAATCTCTGTCTTAACACCAGTAATTCTTCCCTCTTCAATTATTATATCATTAACTGTATCCTGTAATAAATCCAGATTTTTAGTACTTTCAAGTACTTTTCTCCACTCCAAAGTAAATATTGTTCTATCACATTGTGCCCTTGGACTCCACATTGCAGGTCCCTTTGAACGATTAAGCATTCTAAATTGTATTAGGCTTTTATCTGTTACCAAAGCAGAATATCCTCCCATTGCATCAATTTCGCGAATAATTTGTCCTTTAGCAATCCCTCCCATCGCAGGATTACAAGACATTTGAGCTACTTTAGTAATGTCCATGGTAATAAGGAGAGTGCTTGCTCCCATATTGGCAGCTGCACAAGCAGCTTCACATCCTGCATGCCCACCCCCAACAACAATTACATCATAATCTAACGGTAATGACACTTATAAAGTATTTAGCAGTTTTAAATATTCATCCTCCTTCATTCTCATACCTGTTTCTTCATCTTCAGTTTTATCATCATATCCCATCATATGAAGTACACCATGTATGATAACTCTGTTTAATTCAACTGCAAAATTAACACTATATTCTTTAGAATTCTCTAAAACTGTTTGATAACTTATATATAACTCTCCATTCAATTTATTCTCATTAGAATAATCAAATGTTATAATATCTGTTGAATAGTCTTTTCCCAAATAGGATCTATTAATTTCTACTAACTTTTCATCATTAACAAGTATTATATTGATCTCTTCAGGTTTGAATATTTCCTTCTCACAAACTTTTTTTATCCAAATTTCTAATGAATGCTCGTCTTCAATCCGGTATGAAACATCATCATAAAAGAAAGTGATACACAAATTATTTTATATTAAATATTAACTCTACCAGACTACCCTCATCTGAAAATGAAATATTATCAGAAAGTTTTTGCATCAAGAATATTCCCCTACCATTTATATTTTCTAAATTTTCAGGAGCCGTTGGATCTGGAATATTATTATAATCAAAACCCGGTCCCTGATCTTTTACTTGTACTCTAAGCTTGCTTTTGTCCAGAATAAATGCTACATCAACTTCTTTTGAGTTATCTTGCTTATTTCCGTGCATTATTGCGTTATTTACAGCTTCTAAAGAGGCTATCAACACATTACCATAAACTTCGCTTGTTAATTTATATTCTGCAGCAATGTCGTCTATTAGCTTCTCTATCTCTCGTAAACTTTCAATTTTCGATGGTATTTTAATACTCTTTTCCATTTTATTGTTTTGCAATAATAAAATCTAATTCTTTTAACGTATCTACCCTGTTTATGTTTCTAAATATATCAATATTTTCGTTAATGCCCAATTTAATTGATAACAAAATTAATTACTCAACCATAATTCTGGATCAAGTTTAGTTAAATTTTCCCAAATTTCAACATGTAAAACTGTTTTATTAGCGTTTTTGTCCGTAAATACAGTTCCCAATTTATCCTTTGTTTTAACAGCTTGTCCTTGTTTCACGCTTATATTTATCAAATTCTGATAAACGGTATAATATTCTCCATGTTTAACAATTACCGTATAATTCGCACCTAAAATAGCAATTACTTTTGTCACTGTTCCATTAAATACAGCTCTTACATCAGAGCCTTGAACAGTTGCAATATCAATCCCATTATTCCTTATTTTTATTTCAGGCAATACTGGATGTGGATGATCTCCAAATTTTTCAGTAACAATACCTCTTTCAGTTGGCCAAGGCAATTTCCCTTTATTGCTCTTAAAATCATTTGATAATAATTTTTCTTCGTGTGTAAGCTTAGTTGAAGGATTAGCAGATTTCCTCCTTTCTGCCTCGATTATCTTCCTTATTTCATTATCAAGATTCTGGGCAATTTTAACTTTTTCCTTTATTTCTTCTCTTAATTTTTCTTCTTCCTTACTCATTTTTGAAATTTCTTCCGATTTATATCTCTTCTCCTTCTCAAGACTATTTTGTTCTCTAAATTTTTCATTTTTTAATTTTTCCTTTTCTGATTTATAGGCTTCTAAAGCCACCAGACTTTCATGAATTACTTTCTGTGCTTTTACAATTACTTCAGCCTGCTGTTTACGATATTCTGAATATTGCTGCATATATTTCATTCGTCTGTATGCCTGATTAAAATTTTCAGAAGCCATTACAAACATCATTTTATCATAATACTTTGAATTTAAATATGCATAATAGACCATCTTTGCATATTCATTCTTAAGTTTCACCAGATCATCTTCTAAAGATTTTATTAATTCCCTGTTTTCTGCTATTTTTTCATCAACTTCAGCTATTTCAAGATTTATTGTTGAAATAATATCCTGGTGAGCATCAATTTTCTTTTCTAAAATTGATATTTTTTCTGTGGTGTTTACTTTATTCTGCTCAATTTCATCTAATAACCTTTTTGCATTCTCAATTTCATTATTGGCCCTATTTTTCTTCTCCTCCAATTCTTTCTTTGTCTGTGAAAAAATAATTTGATTACATAAAAATAAAAGTAACACTATATAAAAATATCTATTCTTTCTTCTTATCATTCAATTATTTTTTTTTCATATTTTTCAGGAAACAAAATTGATGTCTCAACCTTCTCATTTAAGATTGTCTTTCCAAATTCAACATTAATTGAAAAAACTTTCCCATCCAAATTTATCAATATGTTTAATGTTTCTATTACATCATTTTTGTTATAACCATAATCTGTGAGCAAAAATATTTTCCTTTCCTTATCCTCAGCAACCAATCTAATATTTTTAAAATTACTATTAATCACATTCTTTATATGAAGATTATTATTCAATCTGTCCATTACAAATATTCTTTCATCAGGATCACAAATACTTTCTAACTTAAACGCGTTTGATTGAAAATATTCCGGAATATTACCTATGATTATGTCCTGAATAGAATTAATGTCATAAAATTCGAAATATTTCTTCTTGACTGCATTATCAGTAAGTATCCAAATTTTTTTATTAAATCTGTCAAAAAAATATGATGTATCAGGAAAAATGTATAATCTTCCCAACTCTATTCCTAAACCAGGATTAACTGATACAATAATACAACTATCCCTTACAAATCTCATCCAACCATTTAAGTTCATTGAATTTGTCCCGTCAGAAAAATCAATTGAAATTTTTTGAAATTTTATTGTAGAATAAGTTAATTTATTACTCAATATTTCCCTAAGTACTTTTTTTTCTCTAACGTCACAAATACTATAATCTACAATATCCTTTTGTATTTTACATGAATTAAAAATTAAGATAGCAATAATACCGTTGAGAATTAATATTCTATTTATCATTCTCAATCAATTTTTGTGTTTCTATTTTCTTCTCTAATACTTTACTATCACCACCTAATCTTTTTGCTTTCTTCCAAATTAAAACGGCATTCTCTTTCTCTCCATTCATATAAAGTATGTCCCCATAGTGTTCAACAATTGTAGGGCTTTTATCCCCTCCATTATTAATTGAATTCTCTATAACTTTTTTGGCTTCTTTATAACGACCCATTTTGTATAAAACCCATGCATATGTATCCAGATAAGTTGATGATACAGGATCCAACTTGTTTACTATTTTGCTCATTTCTAAGGCTTTATCAAGCTTTTCATTTCTAATAGATAAGTAATAGCTATAATTATTCAATACTATGATGTTGTCCGGATCATATTCCAGAACTTTTTCAAATGCACTATCACTCATAGCATTTTCTCCAAGTCTATAATAATTATCTCCTAAAAATGTATAGAATTGAATCTTCATATCTATATCATCATCCGGTATGAATTTCAATCCTTCATTAAGTGTACTAATTACATTTTTATATTCCTTTAGTTGAATCTCTGATAGGGCTTTATAAAAATAATATCTCACTTCATTTGGAAATACATTAATTGCTTCACTACATAAACTATCAAGCTCATTAAATCTTTTTTGCTTATTCAAATTGAAAAACAATTGTTCCCATGCTCTTTTATTCTTTGGATATAATTCTACAAGACTTTTTAAAGTGATAATTACACTATCCTGCATATCATTTTTACTATAATAATCTGCTAAAACAGCCATAACCTGTTCATTTTGAGGATTACCGCTATTTAATAATAGTATTAATTCATAAATATTATCATGTAACGCTTTAAAATGTATTTCATCATTTAATAAAGAAAATATTAGATCTAATTTATATTCAATCTTTATATCATTATCCGCAAAGGCTTTCTTAAAATGAACAAAACTGCTGTCTATCTCCCCTTTATTAAATAAGTATTCTGCATAAGATAAATTGGCAAGGCCACTTGTACTGTCTATATCAAATATTTTTTTATAAAATTCATCTGCCTTTTCATCCATGTTATTATTGCTGTACAATTCAGCCAATATTCCATAATATTTTACCTCGTCAGGCTTTAAATCAATAAGATGTAATACTTCGCTTTCAGCATTTTTAAAGTCATTCATATGAACATAAACCTGATGCTTTTTTAATGAAATATCCTCATTCACTCCAAAAATATTTTCTAATTCAGTTAAAATATTTAATGCATTGGCATACATCTTTTTATCATAATACAATAAAGAAAGATCATATTTTATTTCATAATTTTCCGGGAAAAGCTTTACAATTTTTTCATAAACTGTTATAGCTTTATCGTTTTCATAAAAAAACAAATACATCTGTGAAAGATTGTACAAATACCAGAAATTTGTTGAGTCAAATTCTATAGCTTTCTTAGCATATAATACTGCATTTTCCTTATCCTGAAACCTTAAGTATAGTTTTGATAATTCGAACATGGCAGCATCACCTTCCGGATTATCATTTATACATTGATGCAATAATGCCATAGCCTGTTGATAATTACCCAATAAATTTTGCTTTGTAGCTTCTGTTAGTGCATATATATATTCTAACTCCTTATCCTTTTCAATAGATTTTACAACATTCGCTTTAATAACAGGATTAACCAAATGTTTGTTGCAACTGGCAAGAGTTATAAATAAACCATATACTAATATAAACCAACTTTTCTTCATCTACCAAATGTTGAATAATCTCCAAGATTACATATTGTGTCTATTCCTTTTACTTCACAATTATTTCCTAATATACTATTCTTTATATTTGATTCAAGTACATTACAATTTCCCATTACTAATGAATCTGAAATAATAGTTGATTCTATATATGAACCCTCTCCAACAGATACATAAGGTCCTATTGTTGAACTTTTTATTGTAACATCTTTTCCTATATAACATGGTTCAATAATAACACTATCATCTTTTGTTGAGTTCTCTGCAAAAAAAGAACCATTTAGATCTAATAATTGTTTGCTTGTGTTTAGTAATGTCTCTTTACTTCCACAATCCATCCAATTATCCACATATCCAATAGATAGTTTTTTTCCTTTTTTTCTTAAATTTTCTAATGCATCTGTTAACTGATATTCGCCTTTTACCGTGACCTTATTTTTTATTAAATATTCAATCTCCTTAAGTAAAGCTTTTCCATCATTAAAGTAATAAATACCTATAATTGCTTTATTTGAAACAGGAGTTTTTGGCTTTTCAACAAATCCACTTACAAATTCATTTTCTAAAGTAACTACTCCATAAGCACTTGGATTTTTCACTTCTTTTACCCAAATAATTCCATCTTTATTACTATCAATCTTTGATTTTGATTTAAAAATGGTATCAGCAAATGCAACGACAACTTTACCATCTAATGCATCCTTTGCACAATATACAGCGTGAGCAGTACCTTTTGGTTGTTCCTGATAATAAATTTTCCCTTTAGATCCAAAACTCTTCGCAACATCAATCAATGATTTTTCAATTGTCTCACCAAAATGTCCTACTACAAAAGCTATTTCTTCTATCTCTTCCTTCATAACATTAAGAATTTCATCGATTAAATGAAATACTATAGCCTTTCCATAAACTTTTATCAAAGGCTTTGGTGTGGTTAATGTATGAGGACGTAATCTGGTTCCCATACCAGCCATAGGTATTATAAGTTTCATCTGTTTATAATTTATTTTTAATGGTCAGATGGAACATCCACGAAGCTTTTACCTGAGCGGATGATTGTCGTTTATAATC
>JAFGOZ010000426.1 GCA_016926235.1 Bacteroidales bacterium
ATGATTATAAACTACAATCATCCGCTCAGGTAAAAGCTTCGTGGATGTTCCATCTGACCATTAAAAATAAATTATAAACAGATGAAATAGCAGTTATCTATGGGTAACTGCTATTTTGCTTTTAACAAAACCATGGTTGCCCCATATCCATATTCCTTAAATGAAGCATCCTGGTATTTCAGATCAGGATATTTATTATCAAGAACCTTCTTTAGTTCATATTTTAGCTTGCCATTTCCAACTCCATGAATAAAAACGATCTTCTTTGTTTTATGTAACAATGCACCCTCCAGGGCTGTTTGAAACCGGTCCATCTGAATTTGCAGGATTTCTCCATTACTCAAACCAGCATATGTATCAACAATTGCATGAATGTGCAAATCCACTTCTTCAATATCTGTTGCCCTGTTTTCTTTAGGCTTTAATTTTGTTTCTCTTTTATTATCCTTTTGGTCAATTACTTTCTGTATTGAATGGCTTGACAGCATGTTTATCTGTGACTCAAAATCCACACATTGGTACATATGTATTATTTGAGCCGGTTCATCAAAATAAGGATTATCTTCAACAAATTTTTCCTGCACCAGGTTGGACTTTGTCAATTCCACAATTTCTACCTGTGGTGGAATGTAGCTGTAAACTCCTTTCCTGAAGAACAACAGTTGAAAACAAAATTTTTGAGCCTTTTCGATTACCTTTTGTTTATAGCCTGCAACATGTACCTTTATCTGTGGTTCCAGCACACCCGCCTGAATAAATTGCTGCCTGTTAGCCTTTTCTTCCGAAATATTATACAGGATATGATAATTACTGTCATTAATCATATATATGTCAATATCAGAATTATAGCGATCGTTTTGATTTGCATGAATCAATGCAATATCAACCCGAACTCCCTCCTCATCATATTCCAGATTATCAGGCTCTTGCCCTGAAATATTTAAATCTTCAAATGTACCAGTATCTTGTTTGTCTTCATCCTGATCAACAGATTCCTCTTCAACGTCATCTTGAGACAATGCAATTTCTACATCCTCCTTGTCAGGTATTATCTCTGCGGATGCCTCAACTAATAGTAGTTCAGATATATTGTAAGGTATCTCAAAACCGTCTTCCACCATAACGTAAGCCCGTTTATCCCCGTCAGTTCGGGTTATTATACCCGATCCAACATCATTCAGAAATTTAACCTTGTCTCCTTTTGAAAATCCCATGTTAAAATGTATTTGATTTTAAGTGGCAAATTTAGTTATTTTTGCGCTCAAATAGTTTTGAATGATCGATATTGATAAATATACTTATAAGCTCCCGGAAAACAGGATTGCTAAATATCCATTATCATCTAGGGATGAATCAAAATTATTGGTATACAGGAATGGGAAGATTAGTCATTCTATTTTCAACGCATTGGGTAATATACTTGAGACAGATGATTTCCTGGTCTTTAACAATACTAAAGTAATACCTGCCCGCATTCAATTTAATAAGGAAACGGGAGCTTTAATTGAAGTATTTTGTTTAAATCCATTTGAACCGGCCGATTATAATCAGGTATTTCAGCAAACCCGTGAATGTACATGGAGATGCATGGTCGGGAATCTTAAAAAATGGAAAGACAGTCCATTAACCATACAATTGCATGTTGATGGTAAACCTGCCTTTCTTAAAGCCATTAAAGCAGGAAAATCCGACAAAGATGAATTAATCAAATTCAGTTGGGACAATGAACAAATCAACTTTTCCGATATTCTGTCCGCGATTGGCCAAACACCAATACCTCCTTATTTAAACAGATTACCTGAAGATATTGATAAAGAAAGATATCAGACTTTATATTCACAGATAAACGGTTCAGTTGCTGCGCCAACAGCTGGATTGCATTTCTCAGCCAAAGTGTTTGAATCATTAAGTAATAAAGGGATTAATCACGACTATATTACCTTACATGTAGGAGCAGGAACATTTCAACCTGTTAAATCCAGCAATGCATTAGAGCATGTTATGCATACAGAACCTTTTATTTTGTCTCTACCCACATTACACAATATTATTTCACACCTTGATAATATAGTTGCGGTAGGAACAACATCCCTGCGTACCCTTGAAAGCATATACTGGCTAGGTGTGATGCTGAATAATGGAAAGGAAGAAATGGTTATTGACCAATGGATATGGAAAAAAGAAAAACCTGTTCCTGCATTAGAAGCGATGAATGCCGTATTACAATATATGCAAAATAAGCATCTCCTTTCGTTGTGGGTTAGTACCAGAATAATGATCACTCCGGGTTATACCTTCCATATTCCAAAGGCTCTTATTACTAATTTTCATCAGCCTAATAGCACTTTGCTTTTATTAGTAGCCGCATTTATCGGTGATGACTGGAAAAAAGTATATGACTATGCGCTAACTAATGATTTCAGGTTTTTAAGCTACGGCGATAGCTCCCTGCTTTATATTTGATGATTTTTGATTTATTGACTAAAACTGATAACATGTAAGAACTAATACTGCCACTCTCCCCACACACAACTTCGATCTTCGGTCTTCCGTCTTCCGTCTCACCTTTGATCTCATTTGGGTATTGACCGCCATCAATTGGGTATTATGACTATTTTAATTCAGTAATTACAGTTGTACTTTTGACATATTAAACGAATCGAAAAAAACAGCCTGGATATTGAGCAAAAAGAAGAGGCCCCTGTTTGGGAGCCTCTTCTTGTTTTATAGGGTTTGGGTTTTTATAGGTATTTAAGTTTTAAAAACTTAAACTTAGGCCTACTAAATAGAGCCCGCCAATGTCATCCATAAAGGCAAACTCTTTTGTTTTATCGTTTAGCATATTTCTTGCGTTGATAAATATAGTGTTTTCTTTCCAAACTTTATAAGAAATCTTGGTATTTATTATCATTTTGGGTTCAATTTTGGCCGTAGCCATTGAATGTACAAGGGTTTGCTTTCCGTACATGTAATTGCTTATATTGATATTCAATTTACTGATTGGCTGATAATTAATAGTTACTCCTCCATAATATGAGGGTGTTGATTTGTGTGTTTTGGTAACCCTTTCTTTGGGTTTTGCATTGCCGGCTACAGTATACTTCGGCAACAAAACTCCTCCACCAAAATCAACACTTGTTGAATCGATATAATAATGACCCGGGGCATAAAAAGCAGTTATTGCCCATGTACCCATATAATCGATACTTTGGTTCACTGTATTTGTATCCAGGTCATATAACTTCGTTTGTTGGACAGTCCCATGTAGTTTAATATATAGCTTTTCAGTTATTACCATACTGATACTCGCTGTAAAACCAGTTTGCCTGGCTTCAAAATCCATATTTCTGTAAGTAAATAAACCATAACTAGGCAATGCACCATTTGGATTATTTGTAACAGCTTGAATTGCCGGTCCTATCTCAAGGTTCAATGAATCAAGAACAAAAGAATCAAAGTTTTTACTACGTGAGTGGTAAATCTCAAAATCAGCCTGTATTTTTTTAACCGGTTTTACCCTGTATCCAAACTCATACAAATCCACTGTTGCCAATTCCAGGTCTTTATTCCCTTCAAAATAAAAGTGTCCTCCATTGGGTAGCACATTTGGTTCGGTAATCGGATTTAGTCTAACCCAGTCGAAATTAGCATATACATCAATAATAAACGGACTCCGGTTAGCACGTGAATGCACCACCCGGAAAAGGTGTTTGTCATTTATATTGTATGATGCAACAGCCTGGTAGGTCAGGTAGTTCTTGTCGGGATAGTTGTATTTGTCTCCCCGCACCGCACCAATAAGCCGAAGGTTTTCAATACCTGTATAATCCAAACGAACACCATAGGAGAAGGTCTGCAACATCCTATCGCCATTTAAAAAGCCTTGTTTGGCTTCATAATCTACATAATCCCGGTCATCGTAATTGGCTTTTCGAAAACTTAAACCCGGGCGTATACCAAAGTTATCTCCCAGTTTGTAATCATATTCCAATACTGCATCCAAAATACGCATATCATATTGCATACCCAGCTTTTTGATGGCAACATCCTGGGGACCCATCATATAGGATGCCTGTACATTGAATCCGTAAGCACGGGTTTTAAAATCGATATATCCTGATTCTGAAAGTCTCCGGGTCCCACAATAGTATGGATTATCCAAAGGTGTAGTAATAACATCTGAATTCTGGTATCCCCCGGATAAATCAAAGTCTGCATCTTTATTTAATTTATAGAAGATATTGAGGTTTGTCCCATAGTTTACCCTGCCCCTTAAAGGATCGTCAAACCTGTCATTCATAGGATCCCGCTCATAAAATTCCTTGGTTGAAGGCACCCTCATTGTATCGATCACATTAATAGGATAGTAGTCATCTAATTCCCAGCAATAAAAGGTTTCCTGAAAACGGTCAAGTGACTGGTAATTACCATTCACGTTCACCCAGAGGTCATCGGTAACTTTTGTGCCTGCATTCAGCCCTGCTATCATTGACCCAACATACCCACCCTGCGCTGTAAGGTTTACGTGCGTTTTGTCCTCTTCAAAGCGTTTAGTGATAATATGTATTACCCCGGTAGCTGCATTAGGGCCATACAATGCACTGGCAGGGCCGCGGATTACCTCAATACGGTCTATATCCTCAATCCCTATGGGTAAAGTCTCCCAAAAAGCGCCACCGTGGGCATAGTTATATACTACCCTATTGTCAATCATTATAAGGGTCATAGAATTCTCTGAGTATAGCAGCATATTTCCCGGAGGCAAATTGTCATTTCCCCGTATATGTACATCATAATTACCATTTGTTTTCTGACGCACAATGATTCCTGGCACTAAACGCAAAGCTTCTTCAATGGTAGTTGCTCCTGACCTTTGAATATCATCATATGATATCACCGATGATGATAAAGGTGACTCAAAACTACTTTCCTCTTTCTTAGATGCAGAAGTTACGTCTTTATTTAGAATCATTTCATACAGTTCATCTAAGGAAACACCCATTATTTCAGCAAGTTGCATAAGTACATCAAGAGGAAGATCAACTAACTGATCATAAGGAATATTCAAAACATCCTCGCGGCTCATATTTTTCACATCCAATGTATCATTTTGTGACATTAGCGTGTTGGAACTAAACAATAAGATACAAAAAGTCAGTATATAAAATATTTTTATATTCTTTTTCATAATAATTTTTTTACTTGTTCAACATTTTCTTGGATTATCCTACTTTTATTCCCAGGGAAATAAGAAACTGGGTTACCTTAAGTCCATTCTTTGTTAATGTGGCTGTATTTATTTCAAATTTCTGCTTACCATCTACTTTTATGTAATTGATTGCAGCTCCCTGATTTGCCAGGCCCGGGCCATCGCTGATAACCACTGTTGGCTTCCCGTCGAGTTTTGAAACTACATCGCCCAGCATTGAACTTTTATTTGTTGGAATGTAAACCATATGGCATTTGCCAATCTCTCCGGAAGAGTTAAATTGTTTTACCACAATAGTTTGATTGCCTACTTTCTTTTTTTCAGCAATTTTGTTCAATTCATCAATAATGGGGGAACTTCCAATAACCCCTATTACAAAATCTCCCTGGGTATAAGCCACAGGCCATTGAATGTCTTTCGTAAAATTGTACATAAACAGGGCTTTAAACATTTCATCCTGTCCAAATACTTTCAATCCCTGCAATAATAACATTAAACTTGTCAGGATTAATAATCGTCTCATCCTTAATATTTTTTTTAGTTTTACAATAAAGATTTTCTTGTGAAATAAGTCTAATGAAATTAACAAAAAAAAATGAAGTGACAAAAAATGTTAATTACTTTTCAAACATTTTTATTAAAAGGATTGTGCGAATACTTATTTTCATGTATCAAATTCCTACTTAAAATATCTTGAAAGAATTTCAATAAAAGCCTCAACATCTTCTTCCATTGTATCATATGAAGTCACAAATCTGACTTCACCTTTTTCTTCGTTCCATATGTAAAAGAAAGATTCTTTCTGTATTGTTGATATTTTTTCTTTGGGAAGTATTGCAAAAATTGCATTCGATTGAACCGTCTGGGTTATCCTAATCTCCTTAAAAGCCTTTAAATGCTGATATAATAGTTGGGCCATATCATTTGCATGGGTTGCATTTTGCAGCCACAAATCATCATTGAGATATGCTAAAAACTGGGCAGCCACGTACCTCATTTTCGAGACAAGTTGCATACCTTGCTTCCTATAATATTTAAAATCCAATGACAATGCCTTGTTCATAAAAATGATGGCTTCTCCATACATTAAGCCGTTTTTAGTTCCACCAAATGAAACAACATCTACACCTGTTTCTACTAGCATTTCATGCAAACTTACTTTTAAAGCAGCAGCTGCATTGGCAATCCGAGCCCCATCCATGTGTACAAACATTCCATGTGAATGAGCCATCCTCGATATCTGTTTTATTTCATTTAACTCATAGATAGTACCTAATTCCGTTGCCTGGGTTATGGATATTACTTTTGGCTGGGAATGATGTTCAAACCCAAATCCGTGCAAATGCTTTTCAATTAAATCAGGTGTGAGCTTCCCGTCTTTTGTTTCAATAGGTAACATTTTACATCCAATGAATTTTTCCGGTGCACCACATTCATCTACCTGCATATGCGAAGATTCTGCGCAAATAACTGAATGATAAGACTTCGTAATTGACTGAATACCCAGCACATTTGCTCCTGTTCCGGTTAAAACAAAATATACATCAATAGATTCTTCCAATAGGGTCCTAAATAGATTGATTGCCTTTTGCGTGTATGGATCATCGCCATATGCCAGCTCATGACCCTTATTCACATTTTTCAATGCATCTATCACTGCAGGATGAACACCCGAGTTATTATCACTTGCAAAGCTCTTTCTCACTACCATTGCTTTAGAAGGATTAATAATAGAAAGTCATTAGTAAGAGAAATACCTGAAGCGCCAAAAATTTAAGGAAGATTTTCCAGGCTATTGGTAAAACTATACAATATACTTTTCATTAAAGGATTATAAAATTTCCAGAAAAAAACAGACTTTTTACCAGAAAATAAGGCACCAAGTTTTTCACCTCCGGCAATACTCGAGTAGTACATATTTACATCATTCTTTGAAAAATTACCAGCAAAATAAAATGCAGGCCTTACATTGTTTATGATGATAGCAGGAAACTCAGATCCTAATTCTCTTGCTCTTAAAGCCTCCAATCCCTCATTATTTACATCCAAAACAAATGAAGCAAGATTTGTGTTGCTATTGCCAGAATTTACTATTTCAAACAAATTGGTAAAATCGACTTCTGCCGGCAAAGAATATGCTTTAGCAAATTCTTCGGTACATTTAATTACAGGAGTGCTATTATTTAAATGAGTGCCCTCTTCCAATACAACAAAATCTTCATGGCCTTTTATCAGGATAACGCCCGGATTCTTAAATGGCCATTTCCCTCCATTTCTATTTTTATACTCCTTAATCAACCATCCGGGAACTTCTGAATGCTTGGTTTCTTCCAATGACGTAAAATACCGTCCTGTCCATTCTGTCCATTGAATATCCAACACCTCTTCTGTTTTTCGACGATACAGATCAGAAGTTGGCGACTCAAATATCTGGTATTCACATATCATAGGTTTGCTTTCTTCAAAAAACTTCTTTATCAATAAATAATCATTTTGAGTAATACCGCCATAAATTAAGGATGCATTATTCTTGCTTTGCAGGCCTGTGTACCACTCATTAAAATACACTCCCCGTGCATCAATTACATATAAAATATCATATTTTGATGCCAATTGATCGATCTCAGTTATCTTAATACGATGGAGATCATAATTTCTTTCCGCTTCTGGTTTTTTTGGAATAAAACCAAAATAATCCTCTTTATAGGAATAAGGTTCATTGTTCTCCTTATAATATTTATTATACTTAAGCACCCAATTAAAAGATTTGTGCTCTTCGTAATGATAATTTAATACTGTTTTATCCAACAACAACAAACTGATTTGTTGCTTTGCCTTCACCCCCCAGATCACCCTCAAAGATACTACAGCTAATAAAAGTAAGAGAATAATTACAACAAGGGTTTTTAGTATTTTCATATTACGAGAATTTATGTTATTAAATTTGAACTTCAAACTATTATTGCATCGTACTAAGGAACAATACATAAAGAAATGTATATAAAAGTATAAAATAATTTGAAAGATTGAAAATGTAGGATGATAAATCAGTAGAAGGGGTAAATATTTTATTAATTATTAAAATGAAATCAAAGAAATAGGGGATAATATCATATTATATGTCTCAGGAATAAAATGATTAAAAACATGAAAAAGGTGAGGAATTTATCCAAATAAAACTTTTATAATACAATTAAAATGAATAAATTGCGGCGCGATTTTTGTATATATTTTGTATAAAAGGAGAATAAGATGAAACGAAGCATGACTAAATAATTATTGTTATTTGTTTCTTCATAATTATTTGTTCATGTGTAGTTCCATCCGATCATTTAAAATTAAAAGATAAACGGATGAAAAGAACGATGATTACAGCAGTTTTGGTATGTGTAATTGCCCAGGCATATGCACAGATTACTCCTCCACACCAGGATCCAAAATATGGCCCTGACAGTGCTTCTCGTGTTGAATGTGCAGGAAACCTTTCTACAGTGGATGGATTTATGAAGATTGATTTGATTGACAGGTCAGTTGACGCATGGAAAGAAGCTTTTAGCAATTGTCCGGAGGCAAGCTTGAACATCTACATTTACGGTGTTAAAATAATGAAATACCTTATTGACAAAGAAACCGACAATGCAAAAAAAGAAGGTTTGATTGACACATTAATGCTTGTATATGACAACCGGATAAAATATTTCGGTCAGGAGGGAATGGTTCTTGGACGCAAAGGAATTGACCTGGCAAAATACAGGTCGGCAGCACTTGTGGAAGCTTACGGATATCTGAAAAAATCTGCAGAAATTAGCAAAAAAGATGCAGAAGAAGTTACTATGTTAACCTTTATGAAGGCAGCTGCTATACTTTACAAAAATGAGAAGATTGATGCAGCAGAAGTGCTTAATGATTATGTTTTAATAGTCAACAATATTAGTGACGGCCTCAAAAATCCAAAATCAAAAGATAAAACACAAAAGATAATGGATAATGTTGATAATATTCTGGTTGAAAGCGGGGCCGCGGAATGTTCAAAAATAGTTGAGATATACACTCCAAAATATACCTCTACACCTAATGACATTAACCTGTTGAATACCGTAACCAACCTTTTGCAACAAATAAAATGTACCGATGAAAAACTTTATGCAGATGCTGCTGAAAGTCTTTATAGCTTAGATCCTTCTTCAAAAGCTGCATACAATTTGGCGAAATTATTTGTATCACGTGAAGATTATGAAAAAGCCGCCACGTATTACAAAGAAGCAATCGATCGTGAAGAAGATAATAGTGCAAAGGCTGATTATTACTATCAGCTTGGCGTTTTATCATGTACAAAACTTGGACAATATTCTCAGGCAAGGTCATATGCTTACGAAGCACTTAAATTAAAAGAAAACTGGGGAATGCCCTACCTCCTTATTGGAACTGCTTATGCAGCATCCAGTAATTCGTGCGGAGGAAATAAATTTGAAAAAGGTGCCGTTTTTTGGGCTGCAGTTGATAAATGCATGAAAGCGAAATCAGTTGACCCGAGTATAGAAGAAGAAGCCAATAAATATATTGCACAATACAGCCGATATTTTCCGGTTAATGAAGATGCTTTCATGTATGGATTTTCCGATGGACAATCTTATACTGTAGGTTGCTGGATAAATGAAAGTACCGTAGTACGAACTATCAAACGGTAAATTCCAGTTCCCAATATTAAAGGGGCTGCTATAAGCCCCTTCTTTTATGATTAATATTGAGTTCGATCTTCTATATAACCTATGGATAGAATAAAGCCGAAACATTCAATGCTGTTCCTTCTTTTGTAACCCCATCTTCAATTAACCTTGATCCCTTCTCTACTATAGATGAATTTTGAACATTTTTCAACAAGACGTTATCAGTAATGATAGTAGCCATTCCTTTATACTCCGATTTTTTATTAAAAATAGCATAACCAAATACTGATGATTCATACATCGAATTCTTTATCTCAATATGGGAATTGTCTTTCGAAGCAACTGCAATATTTGCATTATATATAAAAACATCGCTAACATTAAGAGTAGATTTCTCTCCGCCACTTATACCTTTATCTCCAACTTCTTTCATCAGACAATTACTGATATCTATCTCGCTGGTTGAAATATCAATAGCATCATTTGCTATCCTCTTAAAATATGATTGTTGAACATTGCCGGTAGAAAAGTCTGAATCAAAGGCATCACCAAATATATTATTAAAATAACACTTGGACATGGTAAAATCAGAACGTACTATATTCAATGCATCTTCACTTTTGTTATTCGTAAAAACAACATTCGATATATCAACATCAGATTCATAAAATGTTACTGCTCCTGTTAAACTCCACCCCTTATAATCAAGCACACACAACCCATCAAATATTACATTTGATAATGTTGACCTTCCATCTGCTTGTAAAACAATAAAGCCCTTGGAAAATGTATCACCTGATCTTATTAAAATCTTCTTTTCTGATGAACCTGTTGCTAAAACCGGGGAAAATGAAAGCAGGAATGAGCCATTTAAAAAGTTAAGATCTGCTCCCTTTTCAATTTCCAAATAATATCCTTCAGGAATTATCAATGGTTCTTTAAATGTATAGTGTCCTTCATGAATAATCACTTTTTTCCCCTCTAAAAACCTGACAAAATTTGAGTCAATTGTTTTAGAAAGCAATTCAATACGTGGTGAAATACTTTCGGGATACTTCCATCTAAAAGGTTTTAATTTAAAAGTATCAGGTACAGCATTTGTTTTGTATAGTAATGATTTAGTTCCCTTTGGCACAAATATATCCCTTTTGTTATAATCCGAATTAATTGAACCGATCTTAATCTTATCTCTAAAATAGGTCTTACTTTTATCTTTATTCTCATATCCAATAATAAAAATATCAGATGAAAAATCATTCACAACTTTAATCTCGTAACCCACGCTATCTTTGTTTTGACAATAACTACTTATATAATAAGGAGGGATCTCCGGTGATTTTATCAATTGGAAAATTTGCTTTTCTTCCTCAAATATAACATTAGGAGGCGATAACAAATCCAAGCCACTTTCATTTTTCAGTTCGATTGCATTACGGATTGCCTCAGCATTTCTCTTAAGATATAGTGTATCATATTGATATAAAAACTCTTCCTGAAGAAGCTTTTCATACAAATCAAGTTCAGCAGTCAACGAACCTAAAAACTCATTCATATAATCTTCTGAAGAATATTTTTTAAGATAATAATAATATTTATCCCTAAACTGAGGATCAAGGAAGTATTGATAATATAAACTGGAATATTGGTTTTTTAAAACCAAAGCAGAATCAAAATCACCAAATATTGGCCTTTTTACCCAATCATATTCCCCCTCATTAGTATAACAATCAAATGCAATTGGTTCCAATGAACATAAAACCGGATTGTAGTAAAATCTTTGATTATGCCAACTAATTGCATGGTACCCTTTTGTAACATTTAACAATGCAATGTATCTTGCAAGATTATCAATATTAAATAAATCGGGTATTGTACCTTCCCAATTTTTATAAATAAACATAAGGTTCTGGGCATTTTGATATTCACTTAATAGTTGGGGTGAGTTTACTGTTCTATTGGGCTTAAAAGGTGCTATTAAACAATCCTCAAATGTTGGTATATTGTAGTTGACACCAGATTGTATTTTTAATTTATTCCACAGCCAAAATCTGTCTTCAACAAACTTAAGAATGGGTCCTTCCCTTCTTTTATTGTATTCTACAAGGTATTTATCAAAATGTTCTTCATAAGCATATAGACCCATATCTGCACCATTTACTTGAACATTTACGAAGCCATATCTTGTTGTAAGGACATCTTCTTTACTAAAAAGCCTATGAGCAACCCATTCGTCCATAAAAGATCTTGATGCAGGTGTTTGAAGAGAGAATGTCTTCATCCCTTTCCATGAATAATCTGATTTCAATTTAATGCGATACGACCATTTATCTCCATTTAAGTGATCCAGCCAATCACCTTTTAATCTTAATTTTCCTTTTAAAGTATCCCCTTTATAAATCATTTTCATTTTCACATAATCTGCATCTTTCGATTCCAATACTCCTTTTTCAAAAGCTTCAATTCTTTTTTCTTCCAATATCTTCCATGCATTTGTGTCTATAATAATTTTCACTAACATATCAGGTTCAATTATCTTTATCACAGGTGGGTATCTTATTATACATAGATCGTCAATGTAAATATCTTTACCAATTGAATTCCATGCATAAATTCTTAACTTATTATCTTTAAGATTTCCTGGAGCTAAAATTTTGTAGCTGATTCTTTTCCATCCATTATCATTCTCCTCAACAACCTCATTTACTGAAATATAATAAAACCTCGTATTATCAGTAAATACTAACATAGGAGTGACGCCATAAAACCAAAAATCAACATAAATCCGTTCGTTCTTTTTTACACTATCTATGTCTATTTTAAAACCATATGGCATTGACTTTGTGAGTTTTACAGAATATTTCCCTGTATAGGCAAATGAATCAGAACGATTAACAGATTTATCGAATTGAATATCCCCCTTATCAGATAATATATATACCCCATCCTCTGATAGTTTTTCATTACTGCATGTAATTGTATCTATATCTTCAGGAATAATGCTGATATTATTTGTCTTTTTACATCCTAAAATAGTTATTAATGCCAATACAAATACAATACTTTTATGCATATAATATAATTTTAATGGATAAAAATAGTAAAAAAAGTGTTTGTTAAAATTTTGTGGATTAATTAAAGTCTCGAATCGGGTTTATATTGTGTATTTGTTTCTCAACAACATCAGGCAGAATAAAACAAATGCATTTTATCTACTGAGTTCTGTGCTATTTCTATATTTCAATTACCAGGCACTTTTAGGCCATAGATTTATGTAATAATCACTCAAACTTATACCCTACCCCTTTAATTGTTTTTATAGTATCCATTCCTACTTTTTCCCGTATTTTTCGAATATATACATCCAATGTCCGATCGCCTACGTACACATCATTTCCCCATATTTTATCAAAGATTTCATCACGGGTAAAAACCTTTGATGGCTTTGAGGCCAGTAATGCCAGGATTTGAAATTCTTTTTTAGGCAGAGTAATTTCTACTCCATTATTCATTACAATAAAACGCTCCTTGTCAATTATTATACTTCCCATATCCATTACAGGCTTGTTGCTATCCGATAGCGGAGACGCATTCATCTCATAACGCTTAAGCAAAGCCTTTAATCTGCTTACTAAAACTTTAGGTTTTATTGGTTTTGTCATATAGTCGTCACCACCGGCATTAAATCCGGCAATTTGGGAATAATCCTCAGCACGGGCAGTCAAAAATGCTATCAGGGTATTACGCAGGCCAGGAATCTCCCTTATGCGCTCACAGGTTTCAATACCATCGACCTCGGGCATCATTACATCGAGAAGGATGATATGTGGAAGAAACTCTTTTGCGGTTTCAATTGCTTCTTTGCCATCAAATGCTGTTTTTACTATAAAACCTTCACGTTTCAGGTTGTACTCCAGAAATTCCACTATATCTTCTTCATCATCAACAACCAGCACTTTATATCTTTGCAGATTCATTTTTTTCAGTTTATTTTACGTTGCAAATTACTGGATATAAAATTAATAGGTGTTAAATTAGTCTTTAATTTGAATATAAAATTTCAGTTGAAATTCATATTAATTTAACGTACATTTAATATTGTACAAACATGAAATATTTCAGCAAATGTAACTTTAC
Organism: Bacteroidales bacterium; assembly: GCA_016926235.1. The sequence goes on from JAFGOZ010000426.1 coordinate 14,011, forward strand.
ATTCCGTAACATATAATTAAATACTATGGATATAACATATGTATATATAGCAATTGTCGGGATTTTATTCTTGTTAGCTATCTCAGACCTCGTAGTAGGTGTTAGCAATGATGCTGTAAATTTCTTAAATTCTGCTATTGGTTCAAAAGCAGCACCATTATTTGTAATCATTATTATTGCCGGATTAGGTATTTTAATTGGTACTACTTTCTCAAGCGGTATGATGGAAGTTGCAAGAAAAGGAATTTTTCATCCTGAAAAATTTAATTTCTCAGAAATCATGGTCATTTTTCTGGCAGTTATGATGACAGACATTCTGCTATTGGACTTCTTTAACACATTAGGCTTACCCACTTCGACAACTGTATCCATTGTATTTGAATTATTAGGTGCTGCTGTTGCCGTGGCCATTCTTAAGGTTAAAGCTTTACACCTTCCTATGACAGAAGTTTCCAGTTTTATAAACTCTGCAAAAGCATTGGAGATTATCGGCGGAATACTGCTTTCCATTATCATATCATTTACAGTCGGGGCTATAGTGCAATATTTTGCGCGGGTATTATTCTCCTTTAACCTGTCAAAATCCTATAAGTATTTTGGGGCAATCTGGGGCGGTATTGCAATATCTGCTATTACTTACTTTATGCTGATAAAAGGAGCCAAAGGTTCCTCATTCCTTTCAGATAACAATATTAATTGGATAATGGAACACTCTGCTGAAATTTTAATATTTTCAAGTGTTGGGTTTACTATCTTATTACAAATTCTCCATTGGATTTTCCGGATTAATATTTTTAAGGTAATTGTACTTTTAGGCACCTTTGGTTTGGCCATGGCCTTTGCCGGAAACGACCTGGTAAATTTTATTGGTGTGCCTCTTGCAGGCTTTCAATCTTTTAAAGACTTTCAAGCCTCCGGGATAACTGATCCGGGACAATTTTCTATGGAGTCGCTGGCTGCAAAAGTTCAAACACCAACTGCATTTTTACTTATAGCCGGTATTATTATGGTCATTACACTATGGCTATCGAAAAAAGCCCGTTCGGTAACAAAAACAGAAGTTAACCTGGGAAGACAGGATGAAGGCAGCGAGCGATTTGGTTCTACCCTTATGGCACGTACAGTTGTCAGGGTAATTGTAGGGTTCTCCGATGCCGTCTCATCCATTACGCCTGCTCCGGTTAAAAAATGGATAAATACACGGTTTGACCGCAAGCCTTATAAAAAGCAAAAAAAGAAGGAGGGTGTTTCATTTGATCTTGTAAGGGCATCTGTTAATCTTGTGGTTGCCAGTGTACTTATTGCCATTGCTACTTCAAGAAAACTCCCATTATCAACAACCTATGTGACTTTCATGGTGGCTATGGGAAGTTCATTATCTGACCGGGCATGGAACCGAGACAGTGCAGTATTCAGGGTAACAGGTGTATTTACAGTAATTGGAGGATGGTTTATTACAGCCTTTGTAGCATTTACTATTGCCGCGTTGATAGCTATATTTATATCATGGGCAAGTGTTTGGGGAATTGGTATTTTAATCCTCCTGTCTATCTTCCTCCTTACACGTACTCATATTTTGCATCGTAAAAGAGCGAAGGCGGAAGAAGAAGAGGAAGCAGTGCAGGATGAAACTGCAGGTATGACTGCTATTCAACGTTGCCAATTCAATTTAAACAATTCAATTGACATTATTACAGATAACTATACTAGCACTATTTCAGGATTATTAAAGGAAAAAAGGAAAAAACTGAAAAAATGCCATCAGTCAACCCGGGAGCTTAATAAACAAATAAAAGGATATAAAAAGGATGTATATGGCACCATTAAACAGCTTGAAGGCGAAATGGTAGATACAGGAGCTTACTACGTTCAAGTGGTCGATTCATTAAAAGAAACCGTGGAATCATTACTGCATATCACAAAACCCGTTTTTGATTATGTGGATAATAAACACCAGCCATTACTTGATCACCAGGTTAAAGAGCTTACAAAACTAAATGAAATGATGAAAGGACTTTTTAATATTGGAAAAGAGATCATTACATTAAAAAATTTCAAAAAACTGGATAGACTGAGAGAAAACAGGAAAGAAATAACATCATATATTAAGATCCTGAAGAAGCACCAGATTAAACTACTACAGGAAGAAAAAATCAGTACCCGGAATACTATTTTGTATCTTGAATTACTGAATGAAACGAAAATCCTGGCCAACCATATAGAAAATGTATTTGAGAACCAGCAGGAGTTTGAAACATTTGAGGCACGCTAACATTTGTAGTAATAATACAATCGTTAAAAAAGTAGCAGGGGAATGATAAATTGCTCCCCTGCTGCCTTTTGTTAAGCTCCTTAAAATAAAATCACTATTTCAACTGGTACTCCATCCAAATGTTAAGTTCTTTGGAAAACTCTTGCTCCACTAATTTCAAAAAAAACATCCGCTTTGGAGGAGTATTTAATGCGTAGTTTTAGTATCTCTCTATTATTTGATTAAATTTCTCCCGGCCCATTCTCACCCTAAAATAAATGCACATGATGTATTCAGCAAATGCTTCATTCAACCAACCCATATGGTCTTTCTACAAATATCTGTTTCAGTAAACATATCATATAAAGTACATTTTGACCCCTTATTGGATTAAACAGTGAAACATTAAAAAAGAATAGAATAGGTACTTTTATAGATCATATTTACATCGTAATTTATGTTAACAAGTCCAATAGCAACGAGAAATAAAACAGATCCTCTGAAACGGTTTCAAAAACCAGTCTGACGACATCCGTATTTTATCAGATAGTTTCAAAGACTATATTGAGATGGCTTTCCCTCTAAAATATGTTGAACTTCCTTTTTCGTTCATCTGCCTTATTATATAATGTTTCCGTAAATACGGGTTTTGCTCCCATTAATAAATAAACTCCGGTACCTCTTTCCCTTGAAAATTCGTTCTCAACGATCCCTGTTTGTACACAACTGCTAAACATATTTAGTATCTCCTGCTTAGGTTGTTTCCCTACAATAATTACATTTTCAATTCTCTTCATTTCCGGCAACCAATAAATATAATCTGTATTAAAAGAGTATGCCTCCGGCATCCTGCCCCTGTTATAATAATTTAAAGCACCGGCTTGTCCGTAATTATCGCATAAAACAAGAATATTAGCCGACTCATTTTCAGGGATCATTTGAAATGTCTTAAGAGACTTATCAGCCATCTCCTTCCATCCGGTCATGTCAGCAAAATCCTGTGGAAGGGAATGGTTTTTACCATCTTCCCATCGCAGAAGGCCCATTTTATCAAAAATATCTGGTTGGGCTTTAATATCTGACGGAGGCAATGCAGGCATCATAAACCGGACGCTCATAAGGAATATTACAATTGACAATAGGGCTATTGCCGGAACAAATATTTTATTCCGCTTTTTAAACACAGCTTCCAGATATACACTGCCCAGGACAAATACTACCGGGTAGAGGCCAAATGCATAATAGCTTTTGGCACGGCTAAGAATAAATAAAAATATTATCACCAGAAATGAATAACCGATAAACCTGTATGGCTTGAAAGGGGTGAAAAATATCAAGCCTGCAAAAGCACCAGTGAATACTAACCCTACCAGACCGTATTTCACCTGGTCAAATAAGAAATCCATACGGTCAATATTTGCCAGTTGGCCCTTACTAAGGGCTTTCATATGATAAATCACAGGAAAATGATTATTTATTTGCCAGATAATATTAGGCACTAAAAGGACGACACAGAATGCAATTGAAATATAAAAATCCTTTTTGCTTAATATCCTCCGCTGATTACTTACTACAAGTCCCAATATTAATCCCGCTATTAGAAAAACAATCGTATATTTGTTATATAAACCTAAAGCCGCAAATACTGAGAAAAAAACCAACCATCGAAAGTGTTGTGTTTTTACATATTTTATCAGCAGGAAGAATAAAACAGTCCAGATAAGAATATCAAATGCATTGGGCTGAAACAAAACATGCATACGGGCAAAAACAGAAAATATATAAGTGACCGATGCAAGTAACCTGGCATAGAATCGCCCTCCAAGCTCCTCAACCATGAACCAGATAAAAACAAGAGTTAATGCACCGAAAAAGGCAGGGAAAAACCGTATCCAGAAAATTCCTCCGCCCAAAAGGTAAATGATCTTTGCTATCCATGATGTAAAAGGGGGTACCGATATATATCCTGCAGCTGGATGAAAGGCCTGGTCTAGATACAAAAACTCATCCCTGTGCAATTCGTATATTGGATTCACAAACACGAACTGTAATATCAATTTAACAGCCATAAATAATACTAAAATCCAATACTTTCTTAAAAAGCTTTCAAACCAATAGATACAATTTCTATAATTCTTCATATTCTTAGTTTTTAATTATCACACAAATAAAAGTAATTGCATAAGCATGCGAAAAAAAATGTGATGAATACCAAAGATTTGTGAAGAATGACAAAACAAGATATAAAAATCAGGTGGTAAAACTATTGATTAAGGTATTAAACTGACTTATATTATTTCTGGAAACCGGAACATAAAAGTTATAATCCTTAATTTTCAGGGTATAACCCTGGGCATTCCCTTTTACTGATTCAATTTGATGGATATTGACAAGGTAAGAACGATGTGTTTTTACAATATAAGCGTAATCAGCAAGTTGCTTTTCAATATCTTTTAAAGTATTTCGTATCATGTGTTTCTTAACTGTGCCATTAAGGCTTTGGTATATCTCAATATAATTGCCGTCCGATTTAATAAAACCTAGCGTATCAATGGGCAATGTAATAGTTTCGTAGATGCTCTGCGATACAATGTTAACTATATCAGGATCATTGGCATTTACCATATCCTGTTTTTGGATTATACGTGAATTGGCAATAATAGCCGTATCATTATTCGATTTAAACAAGTAAGAATAGTTTAACAATGTAAAAAAACCAATAGGAAAAATTCCTATAAGGCATGTGTGAGCAATCTCTTCCAGGTAATAAATGCGTTTAAAATTATCAGGTTTGGTGTTTACCAGACTTCGGATAAAAAAATTAATATTGCCAATAATAAAGAGTAGAATTATTAATGTCAATAACTCCTTTGCCAATGTCCACTTTTCCTCTTTAAAATATGCCGGAAAAAAAATGACTAATGATCGAATTATTAAATAAAAAGAAAGACCGGAAACAATACCATAAATAGAGCAAGTAATAAAATAGTTATATCTCAGTTCACTGATATTTGTATCAAAGGGCCTTATTATAAACAGAAATAAAGTAACAAATACGGAAATTACCAACGAAATGCTGAAAAGTCTTTTAGCATAGTAATAAAACGGATAGGGTTGATTGAAAATAGCGATTATATTTTGTATATCCTTAATAAGCATTTAAGTGAAGTTACTTCATAATACATTTAAAATTACAACAATATTTTTTTGTTGTACTCATAACCTGATTCTTCCTTTAATTGCTCGAAAAGGTTAAAAACAATCGGGCATATTCCATAATTATCTATCATTCCAAGTGTACGGGTTATGAATTCAGGTTTTTGAACGTGGGGATATGATTTACAATCTTCAGGTCTGTCTGGATAAATTGAACAACTTTTATCTATTAGGTATTTACATGGAATGTCTTTCAAATACGTAATATCCTCAGATTTATCAATTTCAACAAATCTTCTCACAAAGTCAGTTCGTGTAAACTTATCTATTCCTGATAGTGTGTTAATTTCTGATTCAGTTACACATGGCCTTAATGTTTTGCAGCAATTACCGCACTTTCGACAATCAATCTGCAACGTAATTTGTTCATTAATTCTATGGACAATTCCATCAATTTTTTTCATATCTTGTCCTTTAAGAAAAATTCTAAAATCAAAGTTTTCTTCCTCCTTCTGCTTACCGATTAAGGCTATCTTTTCTAAGTCTAATTCCGGTTGTTTCACTTGTTTTTTTTTAATTTTTAATGCTCAGATGGAACTGCATGATTAAAATAATCACTTTCGTGTTTGTTTTCCGCCTCAGGCGGATTAATCATGCCTGTTTCATCTGTTTATAATTTATTTTTAATGGTCAGATGGAACATCCACGAAGCTTTTACCTGAGCGGATGATTGTCGTTTATAATC
>JAFGOZ010000427.1 GCA_016926235.1 Bacteroidales bacterium
ATATTTGCTCATTATAACCTTTCTATCGATACAAATACTGTTATATTCCCAGGATACAATTAATATAACAGGTACTGTAACAAATGGTGTTTCAAGTGAACCTGTTAGCCAGGTATTAATATCCATTTCAGGGACATCTTTAAGTGTTACAACAGATGAAAATGGAAAATTCCAATTATCAAATGTATATACAAATGCATTGGTTACCGCAAAGCATCCTGATTTTGTGAGTAGGGAAATCTATTTAACCGGTAGGGAGAACCTCGAAATTAAAATCATACCCCTTGAATATAAAAGTAATGACGATTTGATAGTCACACCCTATGCTGATAAAAAAGCAAAGGAAATCCCGTCATCCTTCGAATATTTTTCAAAATCAGATGTCCAAAACACATCCGAAACTACATTTGCAAGGGCAATTCAGGGGAAAGCTACAGGAGTTAGAATATCTACCCTTTCAGGAATGCCGGGCGCTATGTCTGTTTTTTCAATACGCGGTCCATCAACCATTTCGGGCAGAAACGATCCGGTAGTTATTATTGACGGCGTCCTGCACGAAATACATTATTCAAGGGAAAGTCCAATTGATGGTTTTGTACACAATCCACTTGAGATGGTTGATATTGATGATATTGAAAGCATTACAATACTGAAAGATGCCCAGTCGTATTTGGGATCGATGGGAGCAAACGGTGTAATTGTTATCAATACGGAGGAAAAAAAGGAAACTAGTTCAGCTATCAGAGTTCATGTTTTTCAGGGTTTTACCATGCCATCAAGTAAAATGTCTTTGATGAATTCTGAGCAGTTTAATGATTACTTTAACCAACAGATTGCTTCATCAGAACTATCCCAGGATGAAATTAATGCCAGGTTCCCATTTTTAACACCCGGTAATGATCCTAATGGTTTATATTCAAATAACACTGATTGGCAGGATGAAATATTTACTTCCGGATTAATCTCCAAATATCACATATTTTTGAAAGGAGGGGATGATGTTGGTAACCTGAATATATCCACCGGGTATCTTAAGTATAATGGTATTATCGATAATACAAGTTATTCCCGGTTTAATCTGCGTGTCAATTCAAAAATTAATATAACAAACAGGTTTTCTTTTATCCCTAATGTAAAGATGTCTACTTCAGATAGTTATTTAATGGATCAAGGACCCAGTTCTATTACAAATCCCATTCTTGCAGCTAACTTAAAGCCACCTATAACAAGGCCTTATTCAGATAAAAGCATAACAAACGATCAATATCTTTCCGATGTTGGAGCATTTGGTGTGAGCAATCCACTGGCAATTATCCGTCGCTACAAGGCGCAGAATAAGAATTACCAATTTTTGGCATCAGGAAAAGCCAATTATAATTTCTCAAGTAAGTTTTCAGTTTCGACTAGTTTAAATTTAGCCTATAACAATTCAAGGGATAATCTTTTTATTCCCGATAAGGGATTGGTTGAAATAGACTCGGCTAAAAATAGCATGGATGCTATGGTTACGGAATTCAGGTCGTTGCAAAATAATCTGGTAATGTATTATTCAACTGACCTGGATGAGAATTTATCTCTAGACTTAAGGATAGGTAATCGAATAATGAGAAGTACTTATGAATACGATATGGGTAATGATTTAAACTCTCCTACCGATGATTTTACAACATTGGGTAGTGGAGCCGAAGATCAATTTCTGAGAGAAACGAAAGGTAGCGCCAGATCATTAAATATAGTTTCTTATTATAGTATCGCAGATTTTAGTTTTTTTGATAAGTACTATCTAAATGCATCTGTGACATTAGATGGTAATTCAGCTATCAATAAAAATAACCGGTATAATTTGTATTACTCTGTTGCCGGAGCATGGAACCTTGCATCAGGCAATGTAAATATGTTATCTCGTTTTGACGAGGTCAAAATAAGGGCATCTTATGGAACAAGCGGAAATATTTTCAACGATATATACGACTATTCAAGGTTGTTTTATGTTGGTAGAAGGCTTAATGATATTGGTGTAATAGTAATTGAGTCAATACCTAATGAAAATATGGAAGTTGAGAAAAAATCAACTATAGATCTTGGTTTTGATTTATCCACTTCCGGAGAGAATTTTAATACCAGTATCGATTTGTTTTACGAAACTGTTAATAATCTGATAATTAGAAAAAAAGTATCATCGGCGTACGGATTTCCTGATATTTATGATAATTCCGGAAAAATGGCAAATATGGGAGCTGAATTGACTGCTGATTATCGATTTAAAACCGGAAAGTCATTTTGGACTATTGGATTTACAGCAGCTTCTATGATTAATAAAGTAACTTCTCTTGATCAAAATTTGGGTGAAGGTGAACAAAATATAATACTAAGTCAAATTGTGGATGAACATAATAATAAAATTGCAACCCTTGTTACCGAAGTTGGAGGATCAATGTATTCTTTCTATGGTTACGAAACCGATGGTATATATACATCCAGTGCTGAAGCTAATTCAGTGATTGGTCCAGAAGGCAGAGTAATGCAGGTCGGTGATGTAAAATATAAGGATAATAAGCAAGATGGAATTATTGATGAGAATGATTTAAAGAATATCGGTAGTCCTCTACCGTTGGTTTATGGATCATTATTTACATCCTTTAAAAAGGGCAGGCTTATGGCTTCAGCTAATATAGGTTATTCTGTGGGTAACAAGATATTCAATTATGTGGCTATGATAACTAATTCCGCAGAAAATTTTTACAACCAGAATAAAGATATCATGGATTCCAATGCACCTCGCATTGTTTATGGTGATCCATCCGGGAATAATGTTTTTTCCGACAGATGGATTGAAGACGGATCGTATGCTCGGTTAAAGAGTGTAACCATTTCTTATGATATTCCAACAAGCAACAAGTTCTTTAAGACAATGAAAGTATATCTTTCAGGTTCTAATCTAATTACGTTCACAAAATATTCCGGGTACGATCCTGAATTTTATTATAACAACAACATTATGTACACAGGTATGGATTTTGGTAAAATACCATTCGGAAGGTCTATTATAGTAGGAATAAAATTTGAATTATAATTTAACATTGTTTAAGATGAAAAAACATAATTACCGAATCTTTAAAATAATTTCAGGAATATTACTAATATCAACAATATTTTATTCTTGCGAAGATTTCTTAGATAAAGTACCCGGTGATAAAATAACTCCTGATCAACACTATAAAACAAGTATTGATGCTTACATATCAATGTTCGGGGCATATTCGATATTGCAGGAAGTTGTGCCAAATTTGGTCATAATGAACGATTTACGTTCGGATTTAATGGTTGAAACGGAGAATTTTGATTTCGATTTAAAAAATATCAACCGTAACAATATTAATGTTGATAATAGATATAATGACCCTTCGGGTTATTATAGAATAATATTTAATGCAAACGAAGTACTGAATAATCTTGAGAAAATTCGGAAATATGACAGAGATTTCGACTCACTTTCACTTGTATTATCCAGACTGGACATGATAAGTCTGAGATCATGGGCATATTTTACCCTTGTAAGGCTTTATGGTGAAGCTGCATATATCCCTCAGGATATGCATTCATATGATGAAAATTATCAGTTTGAATATTATACAAAAGACAGGATGATTGATACCTTAATAAGTCAGTTAGATACAACATTTACATATCCCGATCTATTTGTTGATAACATGAATTATTCAACACTCATTTATGAAAGAGCTCTAAGAGGTGAATTATACCTTGAAAAAGGAGATTATAAGAACGCAGCGTTATGTCTTATTAATGCTATTGGGGATGCCGATATTAGAGCTCGGTTTAGATTAAGGGACTATAAAGAAGAAAATTGGAAAAATATTTTTGTTAACTCTGAAGGACAAATAGGAGAGGTAATGTCAGTAGTACCTTTCTCATATGAGGATAATCAGGAAAATCCATTGGCAGATATCTTCTATGCAGACAGGAGATATTTGGTCAAACCATCCGATTACATTGTAAATTTATTTAGTACACAAACCTCACAGGAAGATACTATAGGTGATATTTATAGAGGGAAAGGGTTATCCTATGATAATATAGGAGATAAACTGGTGGTTTACAAATACAGCTTAAATCTAACTGAGTCGTCAGGAGCTGATATAATATTATACCGGGCAGCAGATATCCTCCTGTTGTTAGCAGAAGCACTCAACCAAATGGGGGAATATGAAGCAGCCCTTGGTATTGTCAACGATGGCTACTATGATGACCGCTTAGAATATCCCCCGGGATGGAGAGGGGTCAAAGGAGTCCGGGACCGCGTATTATTAACCTTGAAAGACATGCCAACTTCCAATGTTAAGGAATCTATAGAAGATATTATAATGGAAGAAAGAGCTATGGAATTAGCTTTTGAAGGGAAAAGATGGTTTGACCTTGTCAGAGTAGCAAATCGAAGAGGCGAATCATATCTTGCCGGTAAAGTATCTGCCAAATACGATGATCCAAATGTTGCTTCAGAAGTATATAATAGACTAATGGATAAAAATAACTGGTATTTACCTTTTAGAAAATAATTTTTACAGCTAATAGGGATCTATACCAAGCTTAGTCAATAATATTTAACATTGGTTAAAACAAGGATTCTTCTCGTACCAAAGATTTTTCGGGATATCGCCTTCAAGTGTTCGGAACGACAATAAGAATATTCCGAAATTTTCAATATATTTACTCCCTCCAATAACGTATACCTATTTTTCTTTCATGTATTATAATTTATCATAAAAAATAATAATCTATGGACTCAAAAACATTATTACAAAGAAGAAGTACCTCTGAAGCAATTAGCAGAACTAGAGAAGCTGAAAGAACAAATTATAATTATAAAAATCATTTACTTGTAAATATTATTATTGCATTATTTTTTGCAGCAACATTTAATGCCGCTAGCCAAAGACATATGGAGTATCTTACACGTGGCCTTGCTGCCGTAAAATCCACTGACTATGTTTTTGTTAGCTGGAGGATTTTTGCCACGGATGGCGACAGCGTGCAATTTAATTTATACAGAGATGGCACACTGCTTAATGCAGCACCCATTTCCGGACTTTCCAACTATATGGATTCCAGTGGAACAAAAAGTAACATCTATTACCTGGAAACAGTATACAATAGTGGCAGGACTGAATTTTCCACTCCCGTTACTGTATGGGACAAACAATACAAAAGCATACCTGTACAGTTGCCTGCCAGCAACTATTTTCCCAACGATGCCAGCATAGCCGACCTGGACGGAGACGGTGAAATGGAGATCATAATAAAAATACAAATGTCGGAAGGGGATGTTAATCCAGATGGCTATCGTGACCCTGTATATATACATGCATATAAGATGAATGGCACTTTATTATGGAGCATTGATCTGGGGGTAAATATCCGGGCTGGTTCACATTACACCCAATTTATGGTATATGATCTTGATGGTGACGGCCTGGCTGAAGTGTCATGCAAAACGGCGCCAGGCACAAAAGATGGCTCTGGAAATTACCTAAGCAAAGGTCCTGCAGCATCAGATAACGATGCTATTGACTATCGTAACTCAGGTGGCGCTATTTTGTCCGGACCTGAATATTTAACAGTTTTTAATGGATTGACTGGTGAAGAAATAACAACCGTGTATTATGTGCCCAGGAGACATCCCGATACAGAAAACCCAACAAGCTATCAATTGGAACAAGTGTGGGGTGATGGTTATGGAAATAGGAGCGAAAGATATTTAGCCTGCGTTGCCTATTTTGATACATTGCCAAGTCTTGTTATGTGTCGTGGCTATTATACCCGAACTGTGCTTGCAGCATGGGACTTTAACGGAGACACAATAACTCAACGTTGGGTTTTCGATACCGATAACGGATACCCTGCTTATGCCGGACAGGGAAACCATAACCTGAGTGTTGCAGATGTAGATCAGGATGGGAAAGATGAGATAGTATACGGCGCTATGTGTGTGGACCATGATGGAACAGGATTATGGACAACAGGTTTAGGTCATGGAGATGCAATGCATGTAAGCGATATCGACCCTGACCGGCCAGGATTGGAAAAATGGGGAATAACAGAATCATCTGGCACTTCCGGTTCGCAGCTCTTGGATGCCAGAACCGGTGAAATAATTTGGGGGACACCTGCCGGGGACATCGCAAGAGGGGTTTCTGCCGATATAGATTCCACGCACTTTGGGATGGAATGCTGGGGTGGAACTGACAGGTTGCGCAGTTGCAAAGATTCTCTTGCCGGCCCATGGCCTTCATCAAGTAATTTTGTTATATGGTGGGATGGCGACCTCTTACGTGAATTGCTGGACGGAATAACCATCTCAAAATACAATTACGGATCTGACATTCCATTATTTACTGCAAAAGGATGTATGACCAACAACTCTACAAAATCAACTCCCACAATTAGTGGTGATATTTTTGGAGACTGGAGAGAAGAAGTGATATTCAAGACAATGGACAACCAGGAATTAAGAATTTACACCACCACAACTCCTACTCAATATGGGGTTTATACCTTATTGCAAGACCCACAATACAGGCTGGCCCTGGCATGGCAAAACGTTGCCTATAACCAGCCTCCCCATCCCGGATTCTTCCTGGGATATGGTGTTGATATAGACACATTGCCTATTCCAGATATAAAAGTTCACAAAGCCAATCACCCATCCATCAGCATTACTGCCCCCGATGAGGATTTTGAATTAGGCTTAGGACTTGACCTGAATATTATAGTTCATGCTGTAGGTATTTCTGACACAAACCATAGGGTTATCATTTCACAAGATGGTACACCTATTGATACCATAATGTCAGCTCCTTATTATACAAGCATACCCGGATTAACAACCGGAAATTATTTCTTTATAGCGAGCGCGTTCAATATAGACGGAAATATAATGAAATCGGACACCTTACATATATCTGTTGATGAAGGGTATCCTCATGTTGCCATTATCTCACCTGAAGAGGGTAACACTTATTTGCCTGCAGATTCGATTACAATTACAGCAGATGCTTATGATACAGATGGAAGCATTGATAGTGTAGCCATTTATATCAATGATAGCCGCCTGATAACTTTTACCTCATTGCCTTATTCAATAAAAATTGAAAATCCAGGTGTCGGAAGTTATGACCTAAAGGCTATTGCTTATGATAATGATGGCAAGTTTACAGAATCTGATGTGGTTCTATTAGAGGTAGGGGTTGTGAATACTATACAGGAAAATGAAACGGGATTTTGCGGATTTAAAAATGGAACAGGATGGATTGAAAGCAATAATGTTGGATATACAGGTACCGGTTTTGCTAACTCTGATAACGTTTTAGGAGTAGATATAATCTGGGCTATTGATTTTCCGGCAAGCGGAGATTATAAATTTGAATGGAGATATGCATGCACCGAAGCCAGACCTGGCATACTTTTACTTAACGACACTACGATTTCGGATGTCCCATTTATTAATACGGTTGCCTTTACTACCTGGGAATCAATATCTTTAAATTCTAATGTGCAAAAAGGTATTAAAAGAGTAGCACTGAGGGCAAATCATTCTAAAGGGCTGCCTAATATCGATTATATAAAAATATATTCTCTGGATACGGATGAGGAAATAACAGGCTTGATTTGCGATACAATATATTCATCTGATGCAACCTTATCAAATCTTAGTGTTACAGGAGCAACAATAAGTCCTGTGTTTGATAGAGATACGCTTAACTATCATGTTGATTTAGCGTATGGTACAACTACAATGAATATTGTAGCTACTCCTACCAATCCTTTTGCCTCAGTAGTAGGTGCAGGAGCAGTTGCAGTAACTCAACCTTCTGATACAATTGACATAGTAGTAACAGCAGAAAATGGTACCAGCACACTGACATATACTATTATTTATAACGTTCTTAATTCAATACAGGAATTATCTGTTGGCGGATTGATAATATATCCTATTCCTGTACAGGATTACATAATGATTGAATCTGATGATAATTCTGAAATAATTAATGATATTAACATTTATACCTTCGATGGCAGAAAGATTATTTCTAAAAACAGGATTAACAGCAGCCAGATAAACATTGAATTTCCGGAAACGCAAAACGGTATTTATTTAATTCAGATAAATACAAATAAACAAAGCTATAGCGGCAAAATAATTATTAGCAAATAATAAGAACCATACTAAAATAAAAGGGGCTGTTTCAAAAATCCAGGCACAATCATCCTGAATTTTAGTATTTGAAGCAGTTCCTTTTTTGTTAATGGCATATTAATGTCGTTCAGTCAAGAAATTTTTATACTCTCTAACCCTGTCAGAGTTTGAAACTCTGACAGGGTTCAAAGCTTAATTAAACAACATTGAATCGTATATATTCATTTACTTGTAATAATTCATAATCAACTATCGGCTAACGATTATTTTAAAATTCTGATTATGTTCCTTATAACCAAGATTCATCAGATATATACCGTTTTCGAACTGAAAAGGCAGTGATATTATTCCCTTCTGTTCAATATCGTTTTCATATACTTTTCTTCCACTTATATCAAAAACATTGATTTGTATTACTTCTGTCAAATTTGGATCTATATATACATTGAACAAACCATCACGGGAAGGATTAGGATAGATAGAAACCATTTCTTTCCAATTGTGCATCACATTTTTGACTAAAACAGGAGCCTCAATAACAATAGTTTTTGAAACACTTACATCACTCCCATCTAATAAATTTGCAATCACGGTAGCTATTCCAGTGCTTTTAGCAATAAACTGACCTGACTGGTTTAATTCGGAAATTGTGTCAGATAATTGAGATAACTCCCAGCCAATTAATTGGTTTGTAGTATTTTGGGGGTCAAAAACAACCTTAATATCCAATGTATCGCCAACATGAATGGTGTCTTCAACTTGTAACTCCAGTGTCGTAGCAGAAATAATTTCACTTGCCGGGCTTTCCGTAACACCGTGCTGAACGGCAATCACCCTGTACTGCAAAACCTCGGACAATTGAAATGTTGAATCATCGACAAATTGTGAAATATTTTTTAAGACATATCCTATGGGTACAAATTCAGAACCATCTATTGACCGTTCAACGCGAAATGTATCTTCGCCAATATATATATCATCCCAGGTAACTAAAATCTGTCCGTTCTGGTCATATTTATATATTACATTTGGTACGATTTTTTGAAATTCTATACTGTTTAAATACAACTCAAGCTGTGTATATCCATTTGCAGTTACAATATTCCTATCGGTTGCATTACTACTATCCAATCCCATTTTATTTTCCCAATGATCCGGCATCCCGTCAAGGTCAGTATCTACAGGAGCTGTTGTACTGTTTAATACAGGCCATCCTCCAACCTCTGATTGTGAGTCAATGATTTTCCCTGTACGGTTAATTACATCATTAACAATTCGCGCATCGCAACTATCCCTGTTGGGCAGATATGCCCCTGAGTGCAGCAATACAGAATTGTAAGCAGCAATTGCAGGCTGCATATCTATAGACCAAACATCAAAGGGATTATCCTGTAGAATTTGGCTTACGGATAGTAATGTACTCGCGCTTATTCCTTTGCTATTATCAGCCGTCACATTCGGATATCCGTATACATAATTACCATCCATATGCATCCTGCAAGTATCACCAGGTAAAAATATCTGTGATTTGTTAGAAGTATTAGGACCATATTTATGGTAATTATTGTGCCAGTTTACATCCGCAGCTTCTCCTCCATAGGCTCCGTATCCTGACCAGTTATAAATTACATTATTAACTATATCAATCAGGTCCCGTTCTCCACCATCCCCCGGATACTTATCTAACCTCGGAGTACGCGATGCACCAGATACTAAAAGATTATGATGATATGAACCTCCGCCGAAAACAGCACCCCCTCCATAGCTGCTACCATCCCAGCCTGCAATATATCCATGAGAACCTTTTGAATGTTTTGAATCTGTTAACGGTTCATGTAAAATACACCATTGAACCGAACTATACCCTGTCATAACGGTAAGGTCTAAAATATCGTCAATTGACCAGCTCAAAGAACAATGATCCAATACAATATTGTATGATCTTCTAAAAGCAAGGGCATCAAAATCGTCACATCCTGTTTCCGACCCGCAATCCTGCTCATCACCAAGCCTGAACCGTATATATCTGAATATTATATCATGGCTGTCACCAACTTTTAAAGGAAAATTCTTAATACAAATCCCATCACCGGGTGCTGTTTGTCCGGCAACAGTAATGTAGGAATCATATTTGATTTCTATGGTACTTTGTAATTCAATCGTACCTGATACACTAAACACAATGGTTCTCTTTTGTCCTTTGTTTGAGGTAAGTGCTTCACGAAGACTTCCAGCACCCGCATCGTTAAGATTAGTTACGTAGATAACTATACCACTCCTCCCTCCTGCAGAATATTTTCCAAATCCTTCTGCACCGGGAAATGCAAGCTGTTGTGCATTTAATAATGGCAATAATGAAATGAATATTAAAACGGCAATTAATTTAAACTTTTTCATCTGTTTATAATTTATTTTTAATGGTCAGATGGAACATCCACGAAGCTTTTACCTGAGCGGATGATTGTCGTTTATAATC
>JAFGOZ010000428.1 GCA_016926235.1 Bacteroidales bacterium
CTAATAACAAGAAATACAAAAGACTATAAAAATTCACAAATCCCAGTTATGACTCCTGCTGATTATTTAAAAATGGTCAGCAGCTAATTGTGTAAAAGCTATTAAAACGGCTCATACACTTAACCGTTAGGCAAAATTGATAATTCTTTCTCAGTTATTGGTTCAAATGTTATTTAACTTCTAATTTTAATAAAACCAACAGTCTTACTAAAACACAGCAATTATGAAAACTTTGATCATGCTCTTTTCATCTATACTGCTTTTTATATCCTGCAGTAGAGCAAATAAATCCCAAGAGCCTAAGAAAAGTTATGCAGAAGTAAACGGCACAAAACTTTACTACGAAATTGCAGGAAATGGCGAACCGCTCGTGCTGGTGCACGGCAATTTTGGCGACTGTCGCCACTGGGATTATAACTATGAAGAACTGGCAAAAGAATTTAAAGTTATCCGTTATGATGTTCGGGGATACGGAAAATCAAACAGTTCGCCGAAAGGCTATGAATACAAAGACCATGGCGACCTGAAAGCATTACTGGATTATTTAGGAATCCCCAAAGTCCATATTGCAGGATTTTCAATGGGGAGCGGTATCGTTATCAATTTTGCGCTGGAATATCCTGAAATGTGTACATCACTTATTTCTGTCGGACCGTGGGTGTGTGGTTATTCTCCCCCGTCGATTAATGAATTTAGCAGTGATTTTGGCCGGATACCCTTAATTATTGAGCAGGGTGGAACCGATGCAGCCGCAGAAGAATTAATTGAATTTCCCATATTCAAAGCCCATGTTTCATCTCAGGATGTAAAAAATTTCATAACGCATAACGCTAAAGATTATTCATTCTTACACTGGATTGGTGAAGGTCCTACACGCATAGAGCCAAATGCAGTAAATATGTTGGATCAAATAAAAGTGCCTACCCTTATTATGACTTCGGAATATGATATAAATGCATGTCTTGAAGTGGCGGACCTCTTACAAGAAAAAATTTCCGGTTCTAAATTGGTAAGGATTCCGAAAGCCACTCATTTTATGATGATGGACAATCCAGAAGAGTTTAATAGAAATGTTATCAATTTTATTACCGGGATATAATACTATATCAATAGTGCCTAACATCTTATATAAAACATTTGGCAATCAGTGGGTTATTGAACGTTTCAGCCCGTATCAAAAGTAGTTGTAACTTGAAAGGAAAGAGCTTCGAAATGCCAAACGTTTCATATACTGAACCGTTGGCGGTAATTGGGCGGACTCATGCATAGTACCAAGTGTAGTCTACAAATACCGAAAACTTATTTCTAATTACTAATTGATATTCAAAAGTAATGAAACCAAACCGGACACTTTCTTTATTATTTCTATTGATTCTTTCTGTTTCATGTAGAGATACTAATGGACCTAAAAGTATAATATTTTTTGAAACCGGAAATCTGACAATCGACGACAAACCTGTTCCTTATGAACTTGGAGATTGTTATCATTTCCAAACTTCATCCGAACTGGTCGGAGTACCACAAGGAGGCACCATCATGGTCAGTGAGCCGTCGGATTTCAAAGGTAGTCTCCTTATGTATCCAGGTGGTATGGGGAATGCATACGACAGTGCGACCATTGGATTAGTTAAGGGGTCCGTCCTAGCAGGTTATAAGGTGTTCCAGATCAAATGGGACTCCAGTTGGTTAATTGGTAGCGAAAAAAGGGAAGGATTCGTCAAGATGGCTGTACATCCAGCTACTGTTACCAAAGAATTAATCAAGCGGTTTGGTATTGGAGACAAGCCGGTAATTCTTTTTGGTGGATCAGGTGGTGCAGCCCAGATTGCATATATGCTAAGTTTCTATGGATTGGATAATGAAGTTGATGTGTCCATCCTTTGGGGTGGATTTTGGATGGGAAGAATCGATATTGGGTGTTTGGATACAAATCCTCTCAACGCACATCTGCATTATTCTGAAATTGCCAATAAGTGGATGGATCCCAAAAAGTTTATAGATCTTAGTTATGGATATGATTATAACACCCCTGGACCATGTGAGTTAGGGGATACAAGCTTCAGAAAATCCTTTCTTGAAAACAGTATTGCAGGAAAAGGTAACTACTTTTTCCCAAATACTGAGATTTACTTGCTTTACGCAGGAAATGATGGATTAGGTGCCCTTAATCAGGGTTTAACATACTATGAAAAGCTAATCTCAGCAGGGTCACCAAAGGTCTACATGCAGGTGGTTGATGGAGCTAAACATAATATGACTAGAGACAGTACCTCGCTTACTATATTTAAAAAAATTTTATTACAGTATATACAAAAGCAATGAGGAACTAAGTAATGGAAATAAGAATTGTGCTTATTCTTTATAATGATGAGTTAATCAGAGTTTAGATTGTGTATTGGTCTCAAGGGATAGAAAACGAGCAAAGAGTCTTGTTCCGATTTTCCTTTTCAATGAAGAAAGAATTGATTTTAGATTTGTATGGCTGTAGGCTAAAAACAACTACCGCCACGGACAATGGGTAAGTTGTTTGTCATACTTTTTGCTTTTGCTTTTGCTACCAAGACAGATTTGTAATGATTTATACCGCGATCGCTCCATTTCTCGCCAACAACTTTGTAACCGGGGATATATTCGCGGCTCCGATCAACCTTGTAACGCGACACGCGTAATTCTCAATAAAATTTGTACCATGACGGCAAAAAGTGCGCCATACCCTCCCTGTCTGACTGGCGTCAGCCAGGCAGGCTTGCACCGTTACAGCTTTGTGGCTAAAGTACCAGGACCCTGCCCGGTGCTTACGTCGGGTAACACAACCTCCCCATATTGCCGGGCCGTCAGACTGTCTAATAACTAAAATGAAGTCTCTGAGAATCGAATATTTGATA
>JAFGOZ010000429.1 GCA_016926235.1 Bacteroidales bacterium
TACTTCTTCTCAGAGGGATCAAGTTTCGGCCTGCGTCCTTTGAAAGATATTTATTTTAGCAGAGTTATGTTAAACGAGAGGGACTATTGCAGACACGGCAATACTAAACTGCTGCATCTGTTAATGACCATATCCGTATTCATACTTCTTTTGGCTATCATAAATTATATTAACCTTACTACGGCCCGTGCTTCACTAAGAGCAAAAGAAGTGGGCATCAGAAAAGTAGCTGGCTCATCCAAGGCAACACTTATCAACCAGTTCTTATTGGAGGCAGTTCTAGTGGCTTTTTTATCCCTGTTAATTGCCCTTACAATGGTACAATTGCTACTGCCAGGATTCAACCAACTTGCCTTAACTGATCTGAACATGGAATCAATAAGCAAACCGGGAACATGGACGATGTTTTTAATTTTCGTGATTCTGATCGGAGTAGTCTCAGGTATCTATCCTGCGTTAATTCTTACACAATTTCAACCGGTTAATTCATTAACAGGAGAATATCTAAAAGGCTCTAAATCAGCTATTTTCAGAAGAGTTTTAATGACATTACAATTTTCTATTTCTATTGTTCTGATCATTGGTGTATTGGTTATTATCAAACAGCTCAATTTTATGAAAAATGCAGATCTGGGATTTGATGAAGAATTAGTGGTTAACCTGGGAAATTACGGCTGGCAGAGAGATCCTGCAAAACGCGAACTCTTCAAGGAAAGACTATTGAAAAATCCCAGTATTAGGAAAGTTGCTTTTTCTGAACAAGTAATGGGGGGCAGCAAGCAAGCTATAACACAAGCTATTGAAATAGAAGGTATAAAAAAACAGGTGGAATATTTACTAATTGATCCCGATTTTTTCGATCTGATGGAAATTAAACTAATACATGGCCGTAACTTTTCATGGGATTTCGGGGGTGATTCCTTTTTAGGAGATCAAGGTAGAAGAATTATAATAAATGAAACTGCAATGCGTGAATTTGGACTGGAATCGCCGATAGGCAGTATAGTAAAATTTGAAAGTATAAACCGCCAGGATGAAATCATTGGCGTAGTCGAAGATTTTCATTTTGAATCCTTACGCAATTTAATTAAACCGAGTATTTATTTATGGGAGAATGTATTAGACAAAGCCAGTATTAAAATTTCGCCGGATAATATACCGGCTACCATAGGTTACATAAAAAATGAGGTTCTATCAATCGCACCGGGAACGCTGTTTGAATATTCATTTCTCGATGAATTCTTTGAGCAGCAATACGAGAATGATGAACGGCTGGCAAAAATCATCACCAATTTTGCCATTGTTGCAATGCTCATAGGCTGCCTTGGATTATTTGGTCTCTCTTCCTTTATGGCCGCCAGGAGAACGAAGGAAATCGGGATTCGCAAAGCCATGGGCGCTTCTGTCCGATCCGTTTTTCTTCTGCTATCAAGAGAGTTTGTCAAATGGGTAGCTGTGTCGGTTATCATCGCCTGCCCGGTTGCCTGGATCATCATGAACCGCTGGTTGCAGAGCTTTGCGTATAATACCAATATTGGTGTTGGGATTTTTGTGCTGGCTATTTTAATCGCATTTGTGATTGCCTTTCTGACCATTGCATGGAAATCATTTAAAACGGCAAGGACCAATCCGGTGGAGGCGCTGAGGTATGAATGAAAGGGTTCCGGGTTCAAGGTTCTAAGTTAAAAAGATTGAGGCTGAAGCTAAGGAAAAGTGGATATATTGTTATTAGTTCTTAGGGGTTATATTGTTTTTTCTTTCGATGTTTCAAATTTTGATTTTTCCTCAGTTCCATCTAATCCCAAACACCAGTATATCATCTATTTGTTCGAGGTTGCCCTGCCAGTCTTCCAGTGTCTTATTCAGTATTGCCTTTTGCATTTCCATAGATTTATCCTGAATATGAAGAAGAGTTTCTTTGAATTTCCTGGATAAAAACTTTTTTCCCCTTGGACCACCTAATTGATCAACAAATCCATCAGAGAAAATGTACAATGTGTCATTTTTGAGGACCTGGAAATAATTTGTAGTGAAATTTTTTTCATCTGAATATATACCTATTGGCTGTCTGTCTGCCTTAATTTCCAACAGATGATATTCTTCTGATTCCATTGCAATTAAATCTGAGTATTCATTATCATGGGAGTTTTTCTTCCTGATAATATAAAGAGGATTGTAGGCTCCGGCAAATTGCAATTCAAGGTTATCATTATTTATTATAGCCAAAGCCATATCCATTCCCTTTTTCTGTTCCATCTCTCTGCCCTTTTGCTTCAGGGCCTCTTTAACTTTTTTTCTTAGTCTGTCTAAAAGTTCACCTGCATGATCAAACTTGCTCTTACTAACCTGTTCATTCAATAAGGTCAAGCTCAGGATGCTCATGAAAGCACCGGGAACCCCATGTCCGGTACAATCAACGGCTGCTACAATTAAATAATTTTTTATCTTCTTTATCCAGTAAAAATCCCCGCTTACAATATCGCGGGGTTTATAAAGGATAAAATGTTCCGGCAAAATTTCGTTCAGAAGTTCCGCAGGGGGTAGAACAGCAGATTGAATTTTTTGAGCATAATTTATACTATCTGTAATTTCCTTTTTCTGCTCAGAGAGCA
>JAFGOZ010000430.1 GCA_016926235.1 Bacteroidales bacterium
ATATTTTACAGCTCCGATATCCAATTGCACCAGTTTTGCTTCCGGTGCTGAAATCTGAACACGTACCCGTCCCTCTGAATTAACCTGGGGATATTCTTTTCCGGGTTGATTGACTGAAGAAGGTTTGAAGTCTTCTATTGCCTGGGCATACAATCCTGCCGGAGAGTATTTCCATATTAACAGCGTAATTAATAAAATAATTAAAATTTGATGTTTCATTGTAATTGTATTATTTAAAAATATTTATTTATTCTGGTTTTGCATCATTAGCCGAAGTAGCATAAAGTCCTATAAAACTGCCTGTAAATCCGCCTGCTACATTGGTAGAAAGTATATCGCCCGATACAGTACCACCTAAACATGTAAAGTCTGTTCCGTTGGTTGAATAATTGAAATTATAATTATCACCCTCAGCTTTTACCTGTAAATGAATGGGTTTTCCTGCATCAATTTTTACGGAAGCCATTATTGTTGACTTTCCTTTTTCAGTTCTTTCCAGTAATAAGAAATTTTCGCCATTTTTTTTGGTAATGCCAAACACATAATTAAATTTTTCACTCTGGTAACAAACAAGGCCGGCTAAATCATTTTCTGAAGCGGGATTATATTTAAGCGTTGTTGTGGCTGTGAAATTTTTGTGCATTTGCCGGTGAAAAAGTGAAGATATTGGCGCTACTGCTTTAATGTTTACATCAAATGGTTTTATCTGTAGCCCATTTTTTGAAACTGAAATAAAATCTTCGCGGGGGCCTCGCATACCAATCCATCTGTAGTCGAGCTTTTCTGAAGTAAAGTTGTCTGTAAAAACAAAGTTGCCATTAGGGAAAAAATCTTCTGTTCCTGTTTTATTAATAACACCTTTAGGCATTTTTAATTTTGGTTGCAAAGGTATCAGCCCGTTTTCGAATACAGGAAAATCTCCAGACCAGTCAACAGGCAGAATAAAAGTTTCGCGGCCTGTATTCACCCTGTCTTTTTCATTTGGACGAATGGCGAGAAATACGCCATAATACTTGCCATCAGGACCTTCTACAATGTCTGCATGGCCTGCCCAGTCGACCTTAAGATGCCGGTCGGGTTTAAAATACCGTTGAGTCAGGATAGGATTGTTTTCAGCAGGTGTATATGGCCCTCTTGGGTTATCACTAATAAAAATAACTTCGCTATGCCAACCGCCTGTACCCCCTTCAGCACACATTAAATAGTAACTCCCATTTTTTTTGTAAATATGTGGAGCTTCAATCCAGATTGGTTTCTGCGTAATATCAACACCTCCATCTACAATAATCTTATCAGTACCCGCAATTACCTGGTCAGTTTCCAAATCATAATCCCATATTTTTATTACCCGGTGCCCTCCATATAATTCTTTTCCTTCATCCGGGGCATCGTTATGGACTACATATGCTTTACCATCATCATCAAAAAATAAGGAGGGGTCAATTCCATAAAAATTGAGTTTATAGGGGTCGCTCCAACCCTGGAAAGGGTCTTTTGTTTTTACCACTATATTCCCAAAATCTCCGGCAAATTGAGTGGTTATCATATAGAAAGTTTCATTATATGGATTATATCTGATGGCCGGTGCATAAACCCCTGCACTTATCCCGGTATTTTGAACTTTTAACTGCGAAGTCCTTTCTAAAACATGGCCGATTTGCTTCCAGTTTACAAGGTCGTTCGAGTGAAAAATAGGCACACCCGGAAAAAAGGCAAAGGAAGAACTTACCAGAAAATAATCATTTTCTTTTTTAGTTATCGAAGGGTCAGGATAACAACCTTGTAAAATAGGGGTATAAAACTCATCAGCTTTTAATGGATGGTCTTTATATACCTGATCATCGCCTTCGTATGTGAAGTTAATAAAAACAGGGATATTCATGGCAGCTTTTTTTTGTCCGTTTGTTTCAAAAACAACCATTAAGGCCATAAGTAGGGATAATAAAAAGATTTGCCTTTTTTTTAGCCAATTTAATTTGATTTTAATTTTGTTCATGAGTTAATTATTATTGGTTATAAATTTTTGCATGAAATGGTATAATTTTTTCCGGCTTCTGTATGCAAGTCATATAAATAAGTTGATTTTAATTTCAGTTGATTCAGTTTTGCAGATTCCGAAATAAAAGGCTTTTTAATTATTGGGGTTTCAAAAAACGGATTAGTATTTTTACCTGATGCAATTGGTAATGCTTCGCCATTAGTTAAAATTATTTCATTCGGGACGCGTATCCGGCAATTGCCGCCCATATATGATTTTATTATTATTTGTCCGATTTGTCCGTCCTGCCATTTAAAGCTCACTTCGAACCCGCCTGGAGTCCTTAGCCCGGAAATTTCTCCGTTTTTCCATTCGTCAGGCAAGGCTGGCAAAAAGTGAATGGCCCCATCGTGGCTTTGGAGGAGCATTTCTGCGATACCGGCAGTGCATCCGAAATTGCCGTCAATCTGAAAAGGAGGGTGGGCATCCAGAAAATTAGGATATGTACCGCCATTTCCGCCACTGTTAACAGGGTCGACCAGAGTCAATTGGTCTTTGATTAATTTCAATGCATGGTTTCCATCGAGCAGCCTTGCCCAGAAGTTTACTTTCCATCCCATTGACCAGCCTGTTGATACATCGCCTCTTTGAATAAGGTTAGTACGCGCAGCATCGAATAATTCAGGCGATGTGTAAGGCGAAATCTGATTTCCCGGGTGTAAACCATACAGGTGGGAAACATGACGGTGCTTATCATCCGGATTGTCCAAATCTTCCATCCATTCCTGTAATTGTCCGTTCCGGCCTATCTGCATTGGCGGCAAACGATCGGTTATTTTTCGAAATTCTGCAATCATGCCACTGTCTTTTTGCAGTAATGTTGCAGCTTTAATGGTTTTGTTAAAAAGATCGAAAAGGAGCTGATTGTCCATTGTTGCCCCTGCACAAATTGAAGGACGCCCTACAGGAGCATTTTCGGGAGATATTGAAGGACTAACCACTAACCAATTATTGATCGGTTCTTCAATAAGAAAATCCTGGTAAAACTCGCAAGCCGATTTAAGTATTGGATATACAGATTTTAAGTATTCCAGGTCGCCATTGTACAAATATCTATCCCATAAATGTTGTGAAAGCCATGCACTCCCCATTGGCCACATTCCCCAAAAAGCCCCATCAACAACGCCAGAGATACGCCAAATATCAGTATTGTGATGAGCAACCCAACCCCTGCACCCGTACATGTCATTGGCAGTTTTTTGTCCGGCTTTTGCTAATTCCTTAATCATTTCTATAAACGGTTCATGCATTTCAGAGAGGTTGCATTTTTCAGCCGGCCAATAGTTCATTTCAGCATTGATATTGATAGTGTATTTACTGTCCCAGGCAGGATGAGTACTTTCGTTCCAGATACCCTGCAGGTTGGCAGGTTGTCCGCCGGGTTGTGAACTTGAAATCAGCAAATAGCGGCCAAATTGGTAATACATCGAAATCAACTCCGGATCATAAGATGTTGAAAAGTTTTTAATACGTAAATCCGTTGGCTGCTTTGAAGCAGGAGAGGAACCTAAATTGAGAACCGAACGGTTGAAATAGTTTTGATAAGCAGCTATATGACTATCAATAAGTTTTTCATAAGATTTGTTATTAACAGCAAGAAGATATTGGTTGCATTTATCAGTTTCATCACCAGTAAGGGCCTTGTAATCAATAAAGTTGGTGGCTATTGAAATATGTATGACCACTTCATTGGCATTGGACACTTTAATATTATTCGCTTCA
>JAFGOZ010000431.1 GCA_016926235.1 Bacteroidales bacterium
AATAATAAATACATTATTACTATTTGCTCCATTCTTCATGAAGTTTCCTGTTGGAAATGATATAAATATTTCCGGATGTATTTTTTACATAATAGGCCTTATAATGTACTTCAAATCCATCTATGATTTCATTTCTGTTGATGGCTTGGTTAACAAAGGTTTATATGCTTTTAGCAGAAATCCACAAGCTATCAGCTTCATATTAATGTACTTAGGGATATCAATGCTTACGAATTCTTTGTTCTATATGACTCTTATCTTTGTATTGATCTGGGCATTTAACGAATTGGCTAAATCGGAAGAAAGATTTTGTAAGCTCGAATTTGGTGATCCCTATATTCTATATACGAAATTTACAAGGAGATTTATATAATTTGTGATCTGCTTGAAGTGAAATCGTTTATGGGGTTTATAAATTTAGACGTATTTAACCAAACAAGAATTCTAAGAGGACTTATTGTTGAAGGAAGGCTATGAAGGGTGTTAATCTAAACCAAACTTTCCTCCCAAATTCTGGCAACAGATTGTCAATAAAGAAAAAACCACAACCATAGAAAAGTGTGAGCCTGAGTGTGTGTGAGAAAAAGAAATAGAGGTTATCAGTACAAATACTATTGCAAGATGGTTATCTTCTAAGCTTGAAAGTAACGGTACAATAATAGTTGAAAAGGTCAAAAAAAAGCTTTGATGGATGAGATTGAATTTCGTGATAATTATAAATTCATCCCTCGGAATACCTCTATTTATATCGCTTATGATCTTTTCATTGAACATATTAATACTTTTAAAAGAAACCTTGATGCTCTTTTTATAACTTCAAAAGGTAAAAGAGAAGAGATACTATTAGGATTAGTTACAATTGATGATGTTGCAGCTAAAATGAAGATGATTTAAATCTTAGAAAAGAGGAATTCTCTCTTTGTATTCTAAGATAATTTCCCGTTTGTTTAATATTTCATTGAGGGATTTTAAAATAATTCTTATTTTTGTTCTATAAACATCAAGAATCCTTAAATGGATGCCAACCGAGTTTAACCACCACGGTGGCAAGATGATGTGAGCTCTCTGAAGCTAAAAAAGGTTACAATCTTCAGTTTCTCTCATTCCATTTCGGATTTCCTGATGCGTTGAAGTATTAACTTAATAATCAATGCTATGGAAAATGAAATCAAATTCCCAAATTATTGTTGTTTTGGAACGCTTCATGCTGATTCAATTTGTGAAACGGCTGATCAGATAACTGCCGATTACAAAATGTTTGGATCAGTTGTGCATAAACTCATATATTCAAAGAATAATGATAATTGGCAAATCCAGGATTTTGGTGTAAATGGCAGTAAACTAAGATTGAGCGGAGGGGAAACCCAAGATAAGGCAATTTGTACTCATATGATTTTTATTGACGATAAAACTGATAAATTATTAGGCCTTCTCAGGGATGAACTCTTCAAGATGGGAAATATATGGTTGAATCCTTTACCCACAAAAGGTGAAGGAACTCATCTTACATATTCTCCTGCTGGTTTGCTTATGACTGTCAGGGTACTTTTAAGTGCCAGAGGTTATATTAATGGCAATCTGGGTAAATTGAAGGGTCTTCCAGTTCAAATCGGTTCTGATTGCAAGACAACATTAGAAATGCTTTGTTCCTACGATACATATTGCATTATCCAAAGACCTAAAGAAAAGTAGACTTTATTAAGATCAGTTGCAGCAGAATTTATTGTTCCGTTAGCTTTTGTTTACGATGCTGCAAAATGGTTAAAGGATAATTTAAATCTGAAGGGAAGTAGAATTGACAGGATAATCATTGAGAATGCCTTAGCAGACAAGTTGCATGTTCAGGGATTTCATTTCGTAACGCCTGACAAGTCGGGAGATACTGGTTTTATCGTCATATTCAAAGGAATAATGATGTCTAATCAGGAGTTTTACAAGAAGCTAGAGTTGATAGTTGAAAAGCATGGATCTAAAATGAATACAAAACTGGGTCCGAATCGTCATAATGGTGTTAACTAAGACCGACCTTCGGTGAAATTTAAAAGAATTGTCGCAAGAAAATATTCCCAACCAAAAAGACACCTCCAGGGGGTCTTACAAGTGTCTGATTTTACAGAAATCCGTCCTTCTTTGACCACCACCAGTGGTATTACCGATGTATATATTAAATACATCGAATAAACCAATACCCACCTCAGAGGAAGGTCTGATAGCAAAAAACATACATTTTGAAACAATGAAGGTTGTATAATGAATTGTAGAAGTCGGTTTTATAGTTCTATCAATTCTTAATACACCTTACCGAGTAACCCTTTCCGTTAAATTCACCGTTTCTGCTGATATCTGATTCACTGGCCCTTAATCCTCGGTCCAGGGCTTTGATTGCATCTATAGCAGTCGAAGTCCACCAGTCACCTCCTCCTCCTACACCACCGAACGCACCTGTCGTTTCATCTCGATACCCTCCAGGAAGGGCAGTAAATCCATGTTCGTTTGTAGCTCCTGTATT
>JAFGOZ010000432.1 GCA_016926235.1 Bacteroidales bacterium
ATAACTTTTTTGAGCTAAAAAAACTATTCTGTTGCTATCCAACCATTATTCCCTAACTCAGCAAATTACTACTTAAAGCTACCTTTTACTGGCTGTTACTTTGTTCCCGTAACCAATAAAATAAAATGTTATGGAAACAAAAAAATTCTTATTTAATGAGTCAAAGCATCATCATCCAGATGATCGTAAATTGGAAAGGCATCACTTTCCACCGCACCATCATCACCATGATTATGGTGTAGGTTCAAGTTTGATAAACCTTGACCATTGCAAACAACACCTTAGCGGTCTGTTTAAAAACCCGTCAGACACTGCGTGGGCTATCAGAGAATCGACCTCAGAAGGTCCTCCTCATGTTCAGGTTCGAAATTCCATTATCCTCGTTCAGCTTGCACAGGTTTTGGAGAAAATCGGCATCTCAAACGGTCAAACCACAGTTCCGGTCATTGGTTCAAGTCCCAGGGATTATGATTTTGAATACCCTATCGGGTTGCCGGAAGATGTTCTTGAAATGATAGAATCTGAAAAACAGGATGAAGTTGCGGCCTGGATTTCCGAAGGCCCTGTTCACGAGGTTTCAATGGACTTGATCCTGATTAATGCATTAGCTGCCATTAATGCCAGTTTAACCCTTAACAAAGTAGAAAATGAGAACAATGCAAAGTAATCAGAGTAATCAAGGAATAAGCCCAACTCACATGGAGTTGGGTTTACTCCTTTCAACAATTTTGATGCTTAGGTACAATAAGGATAACATGCCGTCAGCCTTTCGTCTTCTGGCAGATTTCATTCCAGATATTGAAGACCTGAGCAAAAAAATTGCGGTTTTTGCTGCTACCATACAGAAGAAAGTTAACGGCTCATTGTTGCTTTGTAGTGGTTTTGAAGCAATCTTGGTTGATCAGATGGCTGCCACTTTCAAATCAGTATTGGTTGTACCAAACTCAAGTACCATTGATGCAGAAAGGCTTGCCTTGAATTACTCAGTTTTTCATGGGTTAAGGGTAGTTTCTCCATTTGAAGCAGCAGATATGATTTGTCCGGATACCAGCATTCTTGTTCCGGTTTATCCGCTTCAGGATGGTTCCATATTATCATATAATTACTCAAGCAAGCTATTAACTGTTGATGCAAGAAGAAGCAGTTATCAGATTATTGGATTGGAAATATGCGATCCTTTGCCAATTCAATATGGATATGACCCATCCGGGTTAATCAAAGTATTAGCACCGGTTGACCATACTTACTTCACAGAATTTATAACACTAAAAGCATAATCTTATGAACTGGATTGACATTACTATCTGTGCAGTTGCGTTAATTGCCATCCTTGGACAATCTTTAATGCCCCGCTTTCGCCATTTTATTATGGCGGGCGGTGCATCAATAGGCCTTCTGCTTGTTTGGTTAAAAACAGGTTCAATAATGGAAACTTTGCAGGCAGTCCCGCTTGATGTTATGTTGATATTGCTTGGTCTGACATTATTTGGTGACTTTATCCTTAAATCAAATGTGTTTGCCGTCTTAATCAAGATAATTGCGAACGTTTGCAAGGGGAAACCCACCAGAATTTACCTGTTTTTCAGTCTGATCATGTTTTTTATCTCCGCATTGTTAAATAATTACCAGGCGGTGCTCCTATTAACTCCGGCTTTGATTGGCATCCTTTCACAGCTGGAAGGTGTGAAAAAGATTTACGTAAGCATTCTTTTTGGTACAATGATCGTGTTATCCAATTTGGGTGGTGCTGCCCTCCCAATTTCAGATTTTCCTGCTCTTTATATGTTTTCGCAAGGAGTAATATCCTTCGCTTCTTATGTTCCCTCAGCCACTCCACTTGTTTTAGTAGCTACCCTATTTGTTGTTGTAATGGGTGTTTTAGCTATTAAATTTAATGCGCAAGGTAAAGCATCAGAATCTTCTTTGATAAGTGTTGCTTTTACCACTTCATTGTACCGTACCATTCTTGTTGTAAAACCAAAATTATTTTGGTCGGTAGTGATCTTTTCTGGTATGATGATTTTCTGGATTATGGGGGTAAATCCGACTGTTGTTACTGTAATAGGATTAACATTATTGGCCGTTGTCATTGAAAAAGGTACTTTTCTTGAACAGAAAATCAGGGAAATTGATGCTTCTATTTTCGTGTTTTATTTCAGCCTTTTTGCAGTTATTGCAACAATTCAAAGTACCCCGTTTCTTAAATTGATTGCAGAATGGGTATCATCTCAGAAAGATAATCCATTAATGCTTATTATTATATTTTCAACAACAACTACGTTGGTAACTGCCATTGTTTCAGCTGGTCCTTCTACAGTAGTACTCTTGCCAGTAGCATTGCAAATAGCAGGTTCATATCCTCCCAACATGGTAATAGCTTGCTTTGCATTATCAATCTGTGCAGGTAGTTCAATATTTACTTTTTCTGCAACTGCAGGTCCTCTTGTTCAATCTCTTACTGAAAAATACAAATTGACAGTAGAAGGCAAACCATTAAGTTTCGGCTTTAAAGAATATTTTGTACCTGGTCTAATGGGTGGTCTGATAATTTATATGGTCAACCTTATTTATATTTTCATAAACCTTAAATCTACCATATTATGAAAGAGGTATTTATCGCACTGAAACGTTTATTCTGGTTAAGCCAATACATTGGTAAAAAGAATAAAACATTGTTTGTTATTTCCTTTATTGCTGTAATTATTACATCAATTATTACGGCATTTATCCCTCAGGCTATAGGTGGTATTGTGGATAGCTTCAATAAAACAAGCTTTCCTTATTCTGGTTTACTAACAATAAGTGGTTTATACATTGTTTCTGAGATATTTACATACATCCGAAAATATTGTGTTGAAAGAGCATCAACAGATTCCTGGAAGAAATTAACCTGTGTAAACATTGACCATTTATTACATATTGATTTATTATGGCTTAAAAATCAGGAATTAGGTGGG